>CAMYNO010000081.1 GCA_947259815.1 uncultured Parvularculaceae bacterium | reverse complement strand
GATCAAGCATGGGCGCGCCCGATTTGAACATCCCCTTACTCAAAGGCGCCGCGCATTTTTATAAAGAAGCAAAGCGTCGCGGCCATGACGCCGTGGTCGGTCTTTCTGCTCATGCACAGCCAAGTCGGCCAGTAAACAGCGCCGATTATGAAACCCTGCGCAGGTGGCTTCTGGAAGATCTAAAAGCAGCCGGCGACGTCGACATCGTTCTACTCTTCATGCACGGTTCGATGATGGCGGAAGGTTATGATGATTGCGAGAGCGATATTTTGGGATGCGTGCGCGGCGTTGTCGGCGACGACGTGCCCATTGGCCTTCTACTCGACCTTCACTGCAATGTAACGTCGCAGATGCTCAACCGGGCAAGTTTCGTCAAAGCCTGCAAGGAATACCCCCATACGGATTTCGAAGACCGCGCGGTTGAACTGTATGATCTGTGTGTACGTCTACACGAAAAAAAGATCAGGCCAACAGTCGGCTTCGCTCGGGCGCCCATGCTTGGCCTCTATCAAACAGCACAACCGCCCATGCGCGAATTTGTCGATCATATTCTTGCGCGCGAACAGGATCCTGGCGTCCTCTCTATAACGCTCGCGCATGGTTTTCCGTGGTCTGACTTCAAAGACGCCGGTGCAGGCGTGATTGTCATCACTGACGGCGATCAGAAACTCGCCGATAGCATGGCAAGCCAGATTTGTAGCGAGTTCTTTGAACTTCGTGAACGCGGCCAAGCGCAGCTTTATTCCGTAGAGGATGCAATCACCGAGGCTCTTGATGTTAAAGACAGCGTGGTCGTGATCGCCGATATGTCGGACAACCCGGGTGGCGGCGCAGCTTCTGACTCAACGTTTTTGTTGCATGAACTTTTGAAACGCGGTGTCACAGACGCCGTTGTCGCCTATCTCTGGGACCCGGCCGCCGTTGACATCGCTTTCTCCGCAGGAGAAGGCGCGCGCCTGCCGTTGCGAATTGGTGGAAAAGTTGGCCGCTTTTCAGGCGAGCCCGTAGATCTTGACGCAACGGTTGTCGCATTGCGAACCGACGCCATGCAGCCGCATATCGCCGACGGCGCGCCGACGCCGCTGGGGCGTACTGCGCTCATTACAGCAGATGGCATAGACATCGTGCTGAATGATGTGCGCCAGCAACCCTTCAGCGCCGGCGGGCTTGTCGCAGCGGGCCTTGATCCTTGGGCAAAGAAGATTCTGATCCTTAAATCGTCCCATCATTTTTACGCCAGCTTCAACAAGAACGCCGGCAAAATCATCTATTGTGATGCGCCCGGCACGCTCAACAGCGATGCCCGTAAACGGCCTTATACGAAAATCGGGCGCCCGATCTGGCCGCTTGACGACATAGACTTGGCAGACGAGACGAAACGCGACGGCGCGTTGTAAGCGCTAATGAAAGCGATTGTTGTTATAGGACTGGTCGTCGTCTTCGCTGCTGCGGGCGTTGGCCTTTCCTATGCATTGGGCGCGAGCGCCGTTGTCGCATATCTCATCACCGATTCAAAGCAATTCCTGGCGATCGCGCCGCAACGAATATTCTCGCAGGTCGACGTCTTCGCCATCATGGCGATGCCGCTATTTATCCTAGCCGGTGAGTTGATGAACCGGTCCGGCGTCACACGCGCGCTCATCGACTTTTCCCTCTTGCTACTGGGACGCCTGCGCGGCGGCTTGGGGCACGTAAATATTCTGACGTCTTTGTTCTTCGCCGGGATCAGCGGGTCGGCCGCCGCCGACGCGGCTGCGCTTTCCAACACATTCGTCCCGCAGATGGAACAGCGCGGATATGACCGGCAATATGCCGGCGCCATTACGGACGCCTCATCGGTCATCGGCCCTATCATTCCGCCCTCGATTATCATGATCCTTTACGGAGCGATCCTTTCAACGGATGTTGCCGCACTATTCGCCGCAGGCATCGTACCAGGCCTGTTGCTCGCGACAGCGCTGTTCATTACCAACGCCATCATCGCCGCGCGCGAAAACCATCCGGGCGGCGGCGTCGAAGACATTCCGCCCCTATATCCAACGCTTAAACGTGCGCTGCCGGCTCTTCTTCTTCCGGTTATCATTCTCGGCGGCATCGTGTTCGGCGTAGCGACCCCAATAGAAGCGGGCGCGCTTGCCTGTGTCGCGGCCATTGTCATCGGGCTCACATCAAGAGAACTAGATTTCCGGTCGATCTATGAAGGCGTCGAACGAACCGCACTACTGACCGGCTCGATCTTCATGATCATCGCAGCGGCTTCATTGCTTAGCTATCTGATCGTACTCCACCAGATTCCCGACTATATCGCATCGTCCGTTCAATCACTGAACCTTTCTGGTTTCGCATTCATACTCCTCATCATGCTGACCTTCCTGATCCTCGGAATGGGCTTCGACTTCCTTCTCGGCCTCACGGTGATCGCTCCATTGTTGGTGCCAATAGCGGTCGCCCAAGGCTCTCATCCTGTTGCACTCGGCGTTTTGATCTGCCTCAACCTCGCCATCGGCCTCATTACCCCACCGCTCGGAGGCGCAATCATGATGGTCTCGACCATTGCCGGCGAAGGCTACTGGAGTCTTTGCCGGCGCATCCTTCCTTTTGTTGTTGCTGAACTCGTTGTGCTGTTGCTGATTGCACTCTTTCCGGAGTTGTCTTTGGCGCTACCGCGAGCACTGGGGTTGATATGAAGCGGCGCGCACTTCTCGCAGGCATCGGCGCCGGCGCGTTTGCGGTAAGCTGCACAGATCCGCGCCATACAATCAAATTCGGGATCAGCACCCCCTCTGACCTTACCCATAATGGCGTTTACGTGTGGGCCGATGCGTTTACCAGAGTGCTGAACGAAGCTGGGCTGGACACGGAGCTTTTCCCCAACAGTTCGATCGGCGGCGAGCGTGAGCGCATCATGCAAGTGCGAATGGGGCTGCTCGAAGTCAACGCCACCGGCGGCGACGAAGTCAACCGTTGGTCGCCTTTGGCTGCTGCAGGCGCCCACCCATTTCTGATTGACACATATGATCACATGGATCGCCTACTGACTGACACGCCCTATATTGAGGGAATTTCCAAAGACTTCGAACAGCATGGCTTTCGGTTGGCGGATTTCGTTTACACCGGCTCCATGGTCGGCCTTTTTACGCGCGGCAAGCCAGTGCGCACCATGGACGACCTTCGCCAACTTCGATTACGGGTTCTAAGCGCGGCCGATCTCGATCTCCTCAACGCTTGGAAAGTGCGCGGCGTACAGGTTGCATGGGAAGAAGTCGCACAAGCGCTGCAAACCGGCATGGTCGACGCCTACCTGAACCCTCCAAATATCGCTCCCCTCTTCGGTCATGGTGCTGTGCTCGACTATTTTACTGATTTGCGCATGGGACCGGCGAGTCGAATGATCGTCATCTCTGAACACTGGTACGAAACACTTGCCTCCAATCAAAGGGAAACCGTTGAAAAAGCCATCGCCGCCGGGCGAACCGCAAATCGTTTATGGACAAACACCGTTGAAGAGCGTGACCGGGAAAAGCTCAAGAAAACAGGTATCGAATTCATCGCACTGACGAATGAGGAGCGAAGGGAATGGATTGAAGCGAGCAAGGCCATCCCCGCAGGACGGTGGGAAACGACTGAAGCAAGCGCACAGTTTCGGAAGTGGATCAAAGAAACTGAGGAGACGCAATCATGAGACGTCTTCTCCGCGTGTTAAAGACCACATCCGTTACCCTGGAACGGGCGGCAATTTATTTGGCCGCCTCTGGTCTCCTTCTGATGGCCGCGTGCATCCTGGTCCAGATTGTCGCTCGGTATATCTTTTCCGAACCACCGGCCTGGACTGAGGAACTCGCCCGGCACGCAATGATTTGGTCTGGATTTGCCGGCGCGACCGCCGCCTATAGCCGGCGCACGGATCCCGTTTTGGTCAACGCTGCATCACTGAAACACGAATGGATGCGGCGCATCGCTCAATTCATAGAGATAGGCGCGGTGTTTCTCTTCTGCACAACCGTGCTCGCCGGGACGCCGGTATTTATGGCGCTGCATGGAGAAATGCTAACTGAAACGCTTGAAGCGCCGACCCAACTCGTCATCGCCATCATTCCCATTTCGATGGCGGTCATCCTATTTCACGCTTTTGTCCGGTTGCTGACAGTGCTGACCCTCGGCGCTGGCGACAAAGGGAGGGTCATATGAAATCTTCGTGGCGATGGTTGGTTCTGAACGCACTCCTTTTGGGTCTCATGTTTGCCGGGCTGCGCGTCCTTGATACCGGCCCTACCCCGCCTCGCACCGACTTCGACGCCTCACGTGCTTATGCAACTTTGAAATCGCTCAACCCTGAGAACAAGCCACATCCGGCAAGCTCAAGAGAGAACGGACACATCCGCCACCGGATCGAGACGGCGCTTCATAACTATAGCTATGCGCCGTCCATGCAGAAGACGGACTTCTGCACGTCTATGCACGCGGGATGCACGGCCATCGAGAACGTCATCGCCGTCAAAAAAGGCCGCGGCTCCAGCGAAAACGCTATTCTGGTGACATCGCATTATGACAGCGTGCCTGCCGCGCCGGGCGCCGGGGATGCCCTTGCTAGCATCGCCGCCATGCTTGAGGTCGCACGGCTAACGGCCAAAGAAACTTTCAACAACGATATCATATTTCTTTTCGCAGATGGCGAGGAGACAGGTCTGCGCGGCGCTATGGCGTTCGCTGAACAGCACCCGGACATGGTGCGCGTCAAGCTTGTGTTGAACTTTGAAGCGCGCGGCGTCGATGGTCCGAGTACAATGTTTGAGACCAGCGATAATAACGCCCGCTTGATTGAAACCTTCGCCGGCGCGGCAAATCGACCCGTCGCGAACTCCCTGATGTTCGAAGTTTATCGCAAGATGCCGAACAACACCGACATGACGATTTACAAACAGGCTGGTGCGGCGGGCCTCAACTTCGCGTTCTCTCGCGGCGTCGCCCTTTATCATTCATCGCGGGACAATGTCGATAATCTAAGCATTAACAGTCTCGCTCATCATGGCGACAATCTTCTGACCGTGTTGCGGAAAGCCGCCGACATGGATTTATCGACGATCGAAGCGCAAGGGAACAAAACCTATTTCGACCTCTTCGGTCAAACACTGTTACATTGGCCGGCTTCACTGAATTTGGCCGCTTTAATTGCCGCCATTCTCATTCTTGTGTTCATCGGCGCCAAGACTGGCGTGCTTCGGCTGGCGCCGCTTGCCATCGCCTTGAGCGGCGCGATCGCGGTGATCGTTGGTTCGATCGCGGTCGGCTGGATATTGTCTTATCCGCTGGGCGTCTGGCCCGGCATTCATCCGCTCGACCACCCGCACCCCTGGCCGGCGCGCATCGCACTTGTAGCGGGAAGTATGCTGGTCGCATTTCTTGCCGGGACGACACTATGCAGACGCGCTGGCGCTGCTGCATCCTTGTTCGTTAACTGGATGATCATGGGGCTAATTGCGCTGGCGCTCGCTATCTTGCTTCCCGGCGGGACGTATCTCGCCCTTGAGCCGGTGTTTGTATTCACCATTGCAGCTCTACTGGAGACATTTCTGAAAAAAGGCGAGGCGCCAATCATCGCAGCAACGCTCGGCCTCGCCGCCGCCGCCTATATGGCCGTTTATCAT
>CAMYNO010000080.1 GCA_947259815.1 uncultured Parvularculaceae bacterium | reverse complement strand
CTGAAATTTTGTTCGAGGTCGACAGTTGGCTGCGAACCTCGGTTCCCGTCGCGATAACGGCGTTTCTTGCAGCCTCGGTTTTCATCAGTCTCATTTTCGCAGGGTTCATGGCGTCGGTATATCGCCTGGTGGCGCTGGGCGAGGAACGTCCCGGTTTCATTCACTTGCGGCTCGACGGTCCTGCGGTCCGCGTCTTCCTCGCCAACTGGATCTTGTCCCTGATTAATCTCGCCATTTACGCCGCCGCGCTGCTCGCAGCCTCGGCGATAACCGGCATCTCGGTGGATTCAGCGTTCAGCACATTGTCGGAATTGATTAATCTGGCGTTCGAAGCCGAGGCGGCGGGCGGCGAATTCGATCAGACGATGGTGGATGACACGCTCGCGCCGGCGGGGTTGTTTTTCATGGCCATGCTGATCGCCCTTCTTCCCATGGTTTATTTTAACATTCGCCTCGCGCCGTTTCTGCCCGGCTCGGCCGCGGAAAACCGGTTACTGCTTGTGGGATCGTTTAACCTTACAGCCGGCAATTTCTGGAATCTGTTGTTTTTTTATATCCTTTTGGGAATTGCGCTGGCGGTGCTCGGCTTGGCGTTTGAACTGGTGACGAGCATCATCAATACATTGTCCCTGTTGCCGCAAAGCGGTGTCTTCGCGGTCATTGGGCTTGTCGCAACAATTCTCGGATTTCTTGCCGTGATCGCCTATCAGGTCTTCGTTTACGCTATTCAGTTCGGCGCTCAGGGCGCCGTCTATCGCCGCCTTAAGACCGGATCGTAAGGCTCCAATTCTACGCGACTTTCCGT
Organism: uncultured Parvularculaceae bacterium; assembly: GCA_947259815.1. Lineage (GTDB taxonomy): Bacteria > Pseudomonadota > Alphaproteobacteria > Caulobacterales > Parvularculaceae > Hyphococcus. The sequence continues at coordinate 6,984 of CAMYNO010000080.1, read as the reverse complement.
GATCGATTCTCCCATGGGTTGCTGGCGCAACTTTTGCTGCTCTGTTCGCGATGTTCTGGTGGGGAGAGCAGGGCTAAGAGATTGTTTTAGTTAATTGCTTGTCAGGCTAACGATGACGCGGCAAGCTGTGGAAAACCGGGAGCTTTGGTGGGCAATGGGTCAAGGGGCAAAAGTGGCGATAAATAACGATATAGAAGCAAGCGCGGCGGCCTTTGTTCAATCGGCGTTGTTTGCGCGGACATTCCGCGAAGGCATGGCGCTGGTTGAGGAAACTGCGTCTTATCTCGACGGAGAGGGACGTGTCGCATCGAAGGAACTCGCGCGCGAGGCGGCGATGTCCTATGCCGGGGCGTCCATGCGGCTGACAACGCAGTTAATGCAGATTGCATCATGGCTGCTGGTTCTGCGCGCGGTGCGTGAAAATGAGATGGCCCTGGGTGAGGCGGCGGAGCCGAAATACCGGCTGGAGCCGCTGGCTATCGTCGAAGACGATTTTGATTCTGCCGGGCTGCCTCAGCACCTTTACCTGCTTATTGAAAATGCGCGCCAGCTTTATGGCCGCATTGCCCGTCTCGACGCCGATATCTTCGCGGCGAAAGCGGCGGAGCAAAAACCGGGCGATGTCGCCAATCAGCATCGCGCATTGCTCGACGCCTTTGGCGGTAGCTGAGTTTTTGATTAGGCAAACAAAAAGCGCCCTATTGGGGCGCTTTTTTTCTGTCGCAAATTAGCGCGGGTTACCGCAAAAGTGGGTTCCGGTTTTGCGACCGCAATCCGCTCAAGCAATAACTTGGCGCCAGCTTATTTCTTGAGACCGAACTGTCCGAATTTCTGATTGAATTTCGAGACCCGGCCTTTGTCGGAAAGGCGCTGCGGGCCGCCGGTCCACGCCGGGTGGCTGGTCGGGTCGATATCGAGGTTCAGCGTCGCGCCTTCTTCGCCATAGGTCGAACGCGTCTCGAACGTCGAGCCGTCCGTCATGACAACCTTGATCGTGTGATATTCGGGATGAATGTCTTTTTTCATCGCTGGATAATCCTTCGGGCGGTCGGCTGGAACAGCCCAGACCGGCAATTGCAAGCGGCGGCGTATACGCGCTGGCCGGCCCGTTTTCAACCCCTTAAACCGAGATAAAATCGTTACTGGCCGGGGCCTCGCCGCGATGTTAAGGAACAATCGTCGTCCGGTATGAAGCCTCGCCCGTCCCATGCGTTTAGCCGCCATTGTCTTGTTGGTTTTCGGCCTGGCCGCCGCGGGCGTCTTGCTGACCTTACAGTCTTTCAACCATTTCGCGCGGATTTCTCATCAGTTCGACGGCCGGTGCGTGCCCGTATCGGGAATCGCGGGGCCGGAGGATATGGCGGTCGACCATGGCCGCGGGCGGGTTTTCGTGTCATCGCTGGACCGGCGCGGCGACAATCTGCGCGGCGCCATCCATCTGGTCGATCCCGCCGATCCGCTGGCCGCAGACGGCTGGCGCGACATGACCGGCGGCGAGCCGAAGGCGTTTCGCCCGCTCGGCGTCGATTATTATGAAGACGGCGAGGTGCGGCGCCTGTTCGTCGTGAACGACGTGAATAACGCCGTGGAAATATTCGATGTGGGCGAAGACGGCGCGCTGTTGCATTTGGAAACGCTTGCCGAACGGCGCATGACGAGCCCGAATAACATTGCCGCCGTTGGGGCCCGGCAGTTCTACGTCACCAATGATGTAAGAGCGGGACGCAACACGATGATGGGCAAGCTCCACTTCCTCGTCCGCGCGACCAATGGCGATGTTCTGTATTATGACGGCGTCGCCTGGCGCATTGCCGCGACGGGACTGCGCTTCGCCAACGGCATTGCGGTTGGAAATGACGGTGAGAATGTTTACGTCGCCGAGACGGCGGACAAATCGGTGAAAATCTTTTCGCGCCGGGCCGAGTCAGGAATGCTGACGCCGGTAAGCCGGGTGCGCACCCAAGCCGCCCCCGATAATTTAAGTGTCGATGCGGACGGCGCGGTCTGGGCGGCGGGAATGCCCAAGCCGCTTGCGCTTCCACGTCACGCGGCGGATGCCGGAAATCGCGCGGCGTCGGCGGTCATGCGCATTGCTGAAGACGCGGCGGAAACGGTGTATCTTGACGATGGCGGCGAGCTATCGGCGGCGACCACAGCCGTGCGTCTTGGCGATGATTTGATGATCGGCGCCCTTTACGAGCATAAATTTTTGCTCTGCGAATTGCCCGGAGACGCGTTTTAGGCCACACGGGCGTCGATGATGTATGTATCGACAAGAGGCGCCGCGCCGACGGCGGATTTTGAGACCGTCTTGACGGCTGGTTTGGCGCCGGATGGCGGCCTTTATGTGCCACAGGCGTTTCCGAAAGCTTCCCCGCCGGTGACGCCCGATTATGCGGCGGCGGCGGCGGATATCCTGGCGAATTTCACCGGCGATGCGTTTTCGCGGGACCGGCTCGGGGAAATGACGCAGGCGGCGTATTCCTCTTTCGATCATGAAGAAACCGCGCCGTTAACGCAGGTCGGCGATGAGGACTGGATCCTTGAGCTTTATCACGGGCCGACGCTGGCCTTCAAAGACTTCGCCATGCAGTTGCTGGGCAGGTTGTTTGACGATGTGCTGGAACGGCGCGGCGAACGTCTGACCGTCATTGCGGCGACTTCTGGCGATACCGGCGCGGCGGCTATCCATGCTTTGGCGCCGTGCCGCAACGCCGGCGTTGTTGTTCTGCACCCTGAAGGCCGCGTCACCGATGTTCAGCGCCGGATGATGACCAGCATTGATGCGCCGAATGTTCTGAACATCGCCGTCGATGGCGATTTCGATCAGTGTCAGGCCATTGTGAAGGCGCTGTTTGCGAACCGTGCGTTCGCTGAACAGGTGCGCCTGTCCGGCGTCAATTCGATCAACTGGGCGCGGCTCGCGGCGCAGACCGTTTATTATTTCACCACGGCGGCGAAACTCGGCGGCGGCGCGCCGATCAACTTTGTTGTGCCGACCGGAAATTTCGGCGATGTCTATGCGGGCTTCGTCGCCAAACAGATGGGACTGAATGTCGGCCGGCTTGGCGTTGCGACAAACGCCAACAGCATTTTGCACAAGGCGCTGACGTCCGGTTCGTATCGGCCCGAAGGCGTTCACAAGACGCTATCGCCTTCCATGGATATTCAGGTCGCCTCGAATTTCGAGCGCCTTCTATACCAAGCCTATGGCTGCGATGGCGCAAAGACGGCGGAGATGATGGACCGCTTCGGCAGGGAGCGCGATCTGCAGATACCGGCGGATGTTCTCGATCTCATCAGCGAAGATTTTATTTCGGAAGCGGTGAGCGATGCGCAGACGTTGCAGGAAATCAAATCGCATTACGAGCGAACCGGTGCGCTGATTGATCCGCATACGGCGGTCGGACGCGTCGCCGCCAAGGCCTTGCGCAAAGCCGGCAAATTGAGCGGGCCGGTGGTGACGCTCTCGACGGCGCATCCGGCGAAGTTTCCAGACGCCGTGGAGGAGGCGACCGGTCAGACCCCGGCGCTGACCGACGCGTGGTCGGACCTGCATGAGCGGCCGGAATTTATGGAACACGCGCCGGCTGATGCCGACGCCATCGCCAGCGTTGTTTCGGCGCGGTTCGGATAGGTTCCCATGGGCGAATTACATACGCTGGCGAGCGGTCTTCGTATTTATGTCGATCCCATGCCGAGCCTTCAATCGGCGGCGATCGGCGTCTGGGCCCGGGCCGGCTCCGTCGACGAGCGCGAAACAGAACATGGCGTCGCGCATCTGCTGGAGCACATGGCGTTCAAGGGTACGACCACCAGGTCCGCGCGCGATATCGCCGAGGAAGTCGAGGCGGTAGGCGGTTATCTCAACGCCGCGACCAGCCATCAGCGCACCGGCTATTACGTTCGTGTACTGAAAGACGATATTGCGCTCGGCGTCGATATTTTGAGCGATATCTTGCTGAACCCGCTTTTCGATGAAGGCGAGTTTGCGCGCGAGAAAGAGGTCGTCATTCAGGAGATCGGCGAGGCGGCGGATACGCCCGACGACGTCGTCTTTGAGAACCTGCAGGCGATTGTCTGGGACGGTCACACATTGGCGCGGCCGATCCTCGGGACGCCGCAAACCGTGCGTGCACAGACAACGCAATCCTTGCGCGGCTTTATGGCGCGGGGCTATCGGCCCGAATCCATGGTGGTCGCCGCCGCTGGCGGCGTCGAGCCCGAAGAATTTGTCGGCCGGATCGAGTCTGCTTTCGCTGGCGTTACAGGGGCCGGCGACGGCAACGCGCGAACCGCACCGGCGTTCAAAGGCGGCGTCCGGCACGACACGCGCACCATAGAACAGACCCATATCGCCGTCGCCTTTCCCGGCGTTTCGGCGCGGGATGATGATTTCTTCGCCGCCCGCATTTTCGCCGAAGCGCTTGGCGGGGGCATGTCCTCCCGGCTCTTTCAGAAAGTGCGCGAAGAACGCGGCCTTGCCTATTCCGTTTACGCTTTTTCAGATTCCTATGACGATAGCGGGTTGATCGGTTGTTATGCGGGCGCCGATGCGGGTGAGATTCCCGCGATTGCCGAGGTCTTTCGCGAAGAACTGAACGCCATGGCTGGCGCGGTCGACGAGGCTGAGATTTCCCGCGCCCGGTCGATGTTGCGCGCCTCCATGCTGATGAGCCTGGAGAGCCCCGCCGCGCGTATCGAAAACGCCGCGGGTCAGCTTTTTCGCGACGGCGCCGTTATGACGGCGGAGGAAATCACCTCCCGACTTGACGCCGTTTCCAGCGTCGATATTCGCCGCGTTGCAGCAAAAGCTGCGGAAGGGCCCGTCGCGCTCTCGCTCGTCGGCGGCGCAGACGCCGACAAGACTGCGAAATCTCTTTCAAAATAGAAACTTGGCATCAGGGCGGGCGCCCGCTAGTTTTGCGCGCAAATGTCATAAGATCACATCAGTCGGGACTTTTTTTCATGGACCGTAATCTCTTCGCGATTCTTTGCTGCAGCGTTATTGCCGTCGCCGCCTGTTCGCCTGACCAGAGCGCGGACGACGCGTCGCCCACATCTATTGACGAAATGTCAGAGCAAACAGGCGGCGCCGAGCATGAGGCGGTGTTTGACGCCCCGCTGGAAACGCCGCGCGATAAGTTCACCTTCGCCAACTACAACGAAGTACGCGTCACAAATGCGCATTTTGATCTCGTTGCGGACTTCACGGCGAAGACTTTCAAGGGTGACGTCGTTCTCGATATCGAATATATCGATCTCGATGCTGATCATATTATCCTCGATACGGACGATCTGACGATTTCAGCCGTGGAGGCGTGGAACGCCGGCGCCTGGGGCGAGGCGGATTTCACGCTTGGCGATGACGATTCGGTGCTTGGCGCGCCACTTGATATCTCGCTGGAAGAAAAGCCGGACCGTTTGCGCATCGCTTATGAAACCAGTCCCGGCGCCGAAGGTCTGCAATGGCTCGCGCCGGAGCAGACGGCCGGCAAGGTTCATCCCTATCTCTTCAGCCAGTTCCAGCCGTTACAGGCGCGCAGTTTTGCGCCGCTTCAGGATACGCCGGCTGTGCGCATGACCTATTCGGCGCGGATTCAAACGCCGGCGGAACTCATCGCCGTCATGAGTGCGGAGCAGGACCCGGACGGCGTTCGCGACGGGGATTATTCCTTCCGTATGCCACAGCCCATTCCATCTTACCTGATCGCGATCGCGATCGGCGATATCGGCTTTAAGGCGATCAACGATCATATCGGTGTCTATGCGGAGGAGTATATCCTCGATGCATCAGCGGCGGAGTTTGAAGATACGCCGAAGATGGAAGAGGCGATCGATGCATTTTACGGTCCCTATCTGTGGGGTCGCTATGACATGATTGTCCTGCCGCCGAGCTTTCCTTTTGGCGGTATGGAAAATCCGCGGCTTTCATTCCTGACGCCGACGCTCGTCGCCGGCGACAAGAGCCTTACCAATGTTGTCGCGCACGAACTTGCCCATTCATGGTCGGGTAATCTCGTCACCAATGCGACCTGGCTCGACGCATGGCTCAATGAAGGGTTTACCTCCTATGTTGAGAACCGGGTGATGGAAGCGCTTTACGGTGAACGCCGTGCGGTGATGGAACGCGCACTCGATATTGAGAATTTGAAACGCACGGTTGAAGAGGCTGAACGCCCGGAACTGACATCACTGAAAATGCCGGCGGATATCGAACACCCCGACGACGCCTTCAGCCAGGTTTCATACGCAGGCGGAATGTTCTTCCTCAAATTCCTTGAGGAGCGTTTCGGCCGGGATGCGTTTGACGCGTTCCTGCGCGCTTATTTTGAAGAGTTTGCATTCCAGTCGATCACGACCGAGGAGTTCCTCGCTTATTTCGAGGACAAGCTTTGGGCGGCCAACCCGGACGCGGTCACAAAAGGCGAACTCGACGCCTGGATCTATGAGCCGGGCCTTCCCAAAACCCTGCCGAAACCGAAATCGGATGCGTTCGAAAAAGTTTCAAAAATACAGGACGACTGGCTCGACGGCGATGTTGCGGCAAGCGAGATTGAGACAGGCGCATGGTCGACCCATGAATGGCTGCATTTCGTCAATTCGCTTCCCGAAGGTCTGGTGACTGAGCAGTTTAGCGAACTGGATGCGGCGTTTTCGCTGACTGGCGCACAAAATGCCGAGATTGCTTTTGCATGGTACATGAAGGCAATCGCCGGCGGGTATGAACCGGCGATGCCGGCGCTTGAAGCGTTCCTTATTCGCGTCGGGCGCGGCAAATTTATCTATCGCCTCTATCAGGCGCTTGTTGACAATGACCGTTTGAATTTCGCGCGGGACGTCTATGCGAAGGCGCGCCCCGGCTATCATCCGTTGTCGCAGTCCCGGATTGACGAGATCTTTGCCGAGGCCGGCGGCGGCGAAAAGTCCGTTGAGGTTCTGCAAGCTGAGTCCCGCGACAAGGTCGACGAAGACGCCTGCGCG
>CAMYNO010000079.1 GCA_947259815.1 uncultured Parvularculaceae bacterium | reverse complement strand
GATTCTTTCGACTTAAAATGATAGCTGATGCTGGTTTTGGCGACGCCTATTTGATCTGCAATATCCTCCAGCCGCGTATCGAAATACCCATACAGATTAAATTGTCCAGCCGCTTCGGCGAGAATCGCCTCGCGCGTACCGGGTTTCGTCAATGACGTGTCCTTCTTCATCATGCGATCTTTTTTTTACTCGGATACCGATGCTCTCTGCGTTGATGGAACAACCCTACCGGATTCATGGTGACATAAATACCACAAAACTGAACCACTTGTAGGAATTTATTGACATGGTTCAAAATCGGTTTAGCGTCATAGTTAAGAAGCGGTCTTTCAGACGCTCGCGTCATCAGGCATGGGAGGGAAAATTGCCTTTAAACCTATGGAAAAAGAGTCTTTTGGGGTCGGCGGCTATTATTGTGGCGGCAATTCCGTGTTCGATTGCGCTCGCACAAGATACTAGCGATTCAACCGACGCCGTTGAGCCTGAGGACATAATCGTCGTCACCGGGACGAATATTCGCGGCGCGCGGATCAATGAAGCGCTGCCCGTCACGGTTATCGGTCAAGACGCCATCGATGCAATTGGCGGCGTAGACGGTGAAGATCTTATCCGTTCGTTGCCATCGCAAGGCGGCGTTGATTTTCGTAATGATAACAACACAACGAACAACAGTGCTCGCGGTGATGTCGCATCGGTCAATCTTCGCTCCATTGGACCTAGCGGTACGCTTGTCTTGCTGAACGGGCGCCGAGCTGTTGCGCATCCGTCCACGCAAGCGGAGCTTTCTACGCCGGTGACAACAACGAACGTCAACGCCCTTCCGGTCGCCGGGGTATCGCGGATTGAGGTGTTGAATGACGGCGCTTCGGCCATCTATGGCACCGATGCTGTCGCGGGCGTATTCAATACGATTTTGAGAGACGACTATGAAGGCCTGTCGCTCCAGGCCCGTCACAACACGGCAACCGGGAACGAACTTGACGAGCAGACTTTTACATTCCGCGCGGGAAAAACCTTCAACGAAGGCAAAACTAATATTTCACTGGTTGCAGAATACTCCCGCCGCGATGCGCTTTTTGCGAGTGAGGTGCCATACGCCGCGAGTGAAGACCGCCGGCCGTTCGTCGAAGGCACGAGCTTTGAAGGCGACACGTCATTCGACAATCGCGCAACGTCGAGCCCGTGGGGGCAGTTCACGCTGAGAACCACCGGCTCAACGCGCGTCCGTCAGGACGGTACGACATTGACGAATGCCTCTGGTCGTTTTCATATTCAACCGACAAGCTTTTCTGGCTGTCGCGCTGACACCGCCGATGCGTTGTCAGTGCCGGGCATCTGTATTGATGACAGCACCCAGGATCGCGATTTGCGCTTTGACGGGGCGACTGAGCGGACAATCATTTCCGACCGCGACAGGATCAATGTGTTTGCGTTTTTGAACCATGATTTGGACAATGGCGTCAGAATTTACGGTGAACTCGGATTTTACCGCGCCGTCACAAATTCAACAAATGAGCCCAGGAACGGAATTAGCACCACCGAAATTTCGATCCCGGCGAACTATTACTATAACCCATTCGGCCCCGTCACGTTTTCGGACGGGTCACCAAACCCGAACCGTTTGCCGGGTCTGACGAACGTTCCCGATGAAGGCTTGCCTGTCTTCACCGATGGCGGCCGTTATCGTTTCGTCGATGTAGGATTCCGCGACATTGAGGTGACCAACAAGCAGTGGCGCAGCCTCATTGGCGCACGTGGTGAAATATTTGATTCCGGCTGGGAATGGGACAGCGCCCTTCTTTATAGCCGCGCCAGCGCATATGATTTCGTCAACAACAGCATCTCGCGCAGCTTGTTCCAGGAAGCGCTCAACAACGAGACGCCTGATGTTTACAACATTTTCAATGGCGCCGGTGATCCGGATGTTCCTGGCACAGACGGGACGCCAAATCCGCAAAGCCTGATCGAACCATTCCTGATTGACGTCTTTCGCGAAAACTCTACCGAGCTCGCTCTTGCGGACTTCAAGGTGTCTAACGGCGACTTATTCCAGATTCCCGGTGGCGGCGTTGGCCTCGCGTTGGGCGTTGAGGGTCGTTATGAATCGTACACAGAAAATCGTGACCCTCGTCTGGACGGCACCATTACGTATACCGATGCCGTTACCGGCGACGTAAGCCAAACCGATGTCTATGGAACAAGCGACACGCCGGATTCCGAAGGTTCGCGGACAGTCTGGTCAGGTTTTGTAGAAACCTCGATCCCACTTGTCAGCCCGGCAATGGGTGTTCCATTGGTGAACACATTCGATATTCAAGCGGCGGCTCGTTATGAATATTATTCGGATTTCGGCGGCAGCGGCGTCAAACCGCGGGTGGCGGCGGCCTGGAAACCATTCGACTTTATCAAACTTCGCGGGGCCTGGTCTCTCGGGTTTCGGGCGCCAAACCTGACGGTCGTCAATTCCATTGTCAGCCGGTCCAACTCCCGGACGGATAATTACTTCTGTGAAGCAGGCGTTCGCAATGGAACGTTCTCGGAGTTTGATGACTGTGAAGGGTTCACTGTCGGTCGTCCGGAGCGACGTGCGGCATCGCCTGATATTGGTCCGGAGAACGATCGCAACATTACCTATGGCGTTGTATTCGAACCGCGCGGTTTGGATGGTGCGTTGAGTTTCCTCAACAACCTGACGATCACCGTCGACCGATGGGATATCCAGCGTGAAGACG
>CAMYNO010000078.1 GCA_947259815.1 uncultured Parvularculaceae bacterium | reverse complement strand
GTCTATCGTGTTCAACAAATCCGCCGTCGGGGGGTATAAAGACGACCAGGCGAGTATCGCCGCCGGCGTCCACACCGCTGCAATAACGCTTGAGGCTGCAGTGAGCGAGACGGAATAAGCGACATCGCCGCGCGCCGCCCAGCTCATGAAATTCGAAACATTGCCGCCGGGACAGGCCGCGACGACGATCATGCCGAGCGCAACCGACGGCGCGGGCTTCATGATTGTCGCCAGCGCCAGTGTCGCCAGCGGCAGGGCGATGATCTGGGCGGCGACGCCGCCAAGAAAGATTTTCGGCTCGCGCTTCAGGAACTGAAAATGGTCAAGCTTCAGTCCAAGCGCGATGGCGAACATCATGATCATGACGGCGCCGGCAAGCAGAATCTGCGATTGCCGATCAAGCGCGATCGTCAGGGCGTCGAGGGTGGCCGGCGTCATGAATGTCGCCGTTTCTTACGCCACAACCGTTTTTAAAAAGGCGAGAATGAAAGAAACGGTCATCAGGATCGTCAGCGGGGTGCGCACGCCGAGATACCAGTCGGGCGCGCCGGAGCCACGGCGCGTTGCGCGCAGATCGTCCCAAAGGAGTATCGGCAGAGCGATAATCACGATGAGGAAACGCGTGAAGGCGTCTTCAAGGAGCAGGACCGGAAACGCCATCAGGAGCGGAATGACGCCGCCTAGCAGGCTGATGAAGCTCGGCCCGTCAGGGCGCATCACCGCAACGCCCCAGCGAACGCCGCCGAAAAAGACGATCAACGCGCCGCCATAGACAAGCATGAGCGAGGTTGCCCCGGCCGCGAGATCGGCCGGCCGCAGCCATATCAGCAGCGCCATGATGATCGGCGGCAAGGCGCCGGCATAGGCCAAGACGGCGGCCGCCTGTGGTAATCCGGTTTGTTCGGTGTGGACCTTGTTGCCTGCTTCGCTCATGGCGATCTCCTCTGGAATGGGCGACGAACGATCCGTGTTCATTTATGATTTGCGAAACGCGAGCCCTGCAATCCACCCCGCCAACAGCGACACGGCGACGCAGAGGAGACCATACAACACCGGCCGCCTGTGGGCGAGGTCAAATATCCGTCTTTCCAGCCCGACTTTATTGACCTTCAGCGCCGCGCTGTCGTGATCGATCAGCATGCCGTCCCGATACAAATAGACGGCGATGTCATAATCGCCGACCGGCGTGTTCGCGGGCAATTCGAGATCGACGGTGAACAGCGCGCCCTTGATGAAAGATACGCCGCCGACGCGGTCCATATATTGCCCGCGCGACTCAAGCGCATCGAGAAACGCCGCGTTGAAAGGGTGCTCGCTATCGGTGTCCGCATACAGATCAACAGCGCGGATATTATCGACGCCAAGCTCGAATTTCGCCTGGTCGGGGAGCGGTGCGATTTCCTGGATCGGCTGTGTTGCCGTGCTGGCGTAAAAGCGCGGCGCGTTTTCGATCATCGCCGGTTTGCCGGGCAGCCAGATGAGGCCGCGTTTTTCCAGCGGGCGCACGCTGAAATTTCCCGGCGGCCCGGTAACGATGGCGATGATGTCCAGCGTCGCCGCCGGGTTTTCCGCCCCCGTCACGGCGCCGAACAGCGTGACCGCGGCGCCGGAAAAATCCGCGTCGACCTCAACGCGGTCATCGGTGAGCGCAATCGAAATGTCGGCGGCGTGTGCGGCGCCGGCGAGGCTGAATGCCGCGAGCATGGAGAGGATTATTTTCATGGCGCCGGGTCCACCACGAAGAGCGCTTCCGGCGGCAACGCCAGTCCGAAGAAAAGCCGGGCGCAAACGGCGAGAACGATCAGCGCCAGCAGGGCGCGCAATTGCTCGCCCCTCAGCCGTCGGCCGACTTTTGCGCCGAGCTGCGCGCCGATGACGCCGCCGCTGAGCAACAGTAGCGCCAGAAGAATGTCGACAGTCTGGTTCGCCGCCGCGTGAAGCACCGTTGCTATCGCGGTCACGAATATGATCTGGAAGAGGGAGGTGCCGACAACAACATTGGTCGGCATGTTCAGGATATAGAGCATCGCCGGCACCATGATGAAGCCGCCGCCAACGCCCATGATTGCGGCAAGCACGCCAGCGATAAAGCCCAGCACCATCGGCGGGATCGGGCTGATGTATAAGCCGGACCGGCGAAACCGCATGGCGAACGGCATTGCCGCCATCCACTCTGCGCTGCGGTGCTTGCGCCGCGAGCGCTTTACGCCCGGATCGCGGAGCAGCGCGCGCATCGATTCCATCAACATCAATGCGCCGATAGCGCCGAGAAAAACGACGTAAGCGATGGAAATGAAAAGTTCGATTTGCCCGATCTCTCGGAAATAGCGAAAGATCGCAATGCCGATAACGGCGCCGACGCCGCCCCCGGCGATCAGGAACCCGCCCATCAGAAGATCGACGGTCTTGCGCCGTAAATGTGCAAGCACGCCGGAGACTGACGAGGCGACAATCTGGGAGGCTTCCGTGCCGACCGCGACTGCCGGCGGCACGCCGTAGAAAATCAGGAGCGGCGTCATCAGAAAACCGCCGCCGACGCCAAACATGCCGGATAGGAAGCCGACCGCTGCGCCGAGCGTAACGATTACAAATGGATCAACCGAGATCTCCGCGATCGGGAGATAAATCTGCATAAGACGCGCTAGCCTGAAAGTGGTTGGCGGGCGCCCCGCTTATAGGCCGGGTCTCCATTTGCGCAAACAATTGCGCGCGTTATCCGTTGGCGACCAGCGCATTGGCCTCGACGTCGGACGGAATGGCTTCCCAGGATGCGATCGCCGCATCGATTTCCGAACGCTGGGAGTCGCTAAGGCTGGCGCCAACGCCGGAGGCGAGGGGCGTTGCCTGCTCGTCGCCATTCTTGGCCGCCAGCGAGTACCAGTAATAGGCTTTGCCTGCGTCCTGAACATTGCCGGGCTGATCTTCGCCCTCGCCGCTCGGATGATAGATCGCGCCGAGATTATATTGCGAATCAACGAGGCCGCGATTGGCGGCTTGTTCGAACCAGCCGATCGCTTCCGGCGTATTGGCGGAACCGCCTTCGCCGCGCGCCGTCATGACGCCCACACGATGCATGGCGAGCACATTGCCGCCATTAGCCGCCCGGCGGAACCATGTTCGCGCCTGCGCCAGATCCTGATCGACGCCCTGGCCGGTTTTGTAGAGTTCGCCCAGTTGAAGTTGCGCCGGCGGGTGGCCAAGCATCGCGGCCTGCTCAAGTTTTTCGAGCGCGATGGCGGTTTCCGCTTCATTGCCGGCGGCGTTAAGACCGGTCATGGCGTCGCGATAAAGCGCAAGCGGATCGACGGCGGGCGGCGCCGGCGCTTCCAGCACCGGTTCCTCTACGGCGCCTGTCGCAGCCGGAGTCGTTTCAGCAACCTGTTCCGCGCCGGGATTGGAGGTCGACGAAAACACCAGATCGCGCACAAGGAAGAACAAAAGGCCAAGCGCGAGAATAATGCCGACGCCGAGCGCGAGGGTGACTGGACGCGCCGACGCCGTCTTCTTCAGCGTTTCAAGCGCTTCCTTGTCGCCGTCTTCGTTGCCGGCGGTGGTGAAGTCATCCGCCGCGACATCATCGTCCTGATCGCGTGGCGCCGATTTCGCGCGGTTCAGGAACGGGATCTTGCTGCGAATTCCGGCGAAACGCCCGCCTGTTTCTTCCTCATGCGATGCGTCGTCGATCTCCTCGTCGCTATCGCGCCCCTCAATAGCGCTAGCGGCGAATACGTTTTTAACGGCCTCTTGTTTCAAGGCCGCATCCTTCGCCGACTCGCTGTCGCTTTCCGCTTGCTCAGTCAGGCGCTTGCGTCTGGCGCGCGCTGCGAGAATAGCTTTTTGCTTGGGCGTAAGGTTCCGCCGCGTCAGCCGCGCGCTTTTGCCCGGCGTCGCAGCGGTCGTGTCGTCGTCGGGCTTTTCATCGTCGCCAGTTGATAATTCACCGGTCGTCTCGGAAACGGTGTCGGCATTCGTCGAAATATCGCTCTCTGGCGTTTCGACATCCGCTTCGGCGACAGCCTCGTCATTGTCGTCAGCGCTTTCGTCGAGGCCGGCTAGTAATTCATCAAGCTCTGCGTCGATTGAAGCATGCTCGTTGGCGTCTTCATCCGCAGGTGCGGGAGCGTCGCCGGAAAAAATGTTCTGGACTTCGGAAAGAATGTCCTCGCCTTCCGCGCGAAGTTCGGAATCTTCGTCGAGTTCGAACGAAAATTCGTCGTCGCGTTCATTGGGCTCAGTCTCGTCAATCGAAGCGTCAATATCGTCGGCGAAGGAAAAGAAGTCGTCGTCATCTTCTTCATCGCTGTCTTCAACCGGCGTGAAAGACGGTTCCGCGACCGAGGCTTGCGTAGGCGCGTCATCCGCTTCGCCTGACGGTTCAGGTTCTTGCGCGGCGCTTTCATCCGTTGGCGCGTCGGCGACTTCTGCTGTTTCTTGCCGCGGCGCAATTGGATCGCGGGCAAGCGGGGCGGACCCTTCATCGCCGCTTAGCGCATCAAGACGCGTGAACATCTTTTCAAGCGAGGATTGCAGATGATCGACGCGCTCGATCATATCGCGGGTCTGATCGGCGACAACGGCGGCAACGCCGTCCTTGTCGACCCCATCGCTTTGTTCGATGGAAAGCTTGTCGCGCAAGGCCGCGAGCGTTTCAGCGGTTTTATGTACGCCTTCGGCGCTTCGGCGTTCGGCCGCCTCTATTTGCTGAGACAGTTTCGCGATGGTCGCTTCAAGCGTGCGAATTTGATCGCCGCCGCGTTTTATCTCGTCGCCGAGCACGCGTAGGCGGTTGCTTGTATTCTCAATAAACGCCGGATCGCCGCCCTGGACTTCCACAGCGGCGCCCGGCATCTGTTCGACATTTTCAATGCGCGATTTCAGGCTTTCGATCGCCGCGCCGTCTGCGCTGTCGCCGCCAGCGGCGATTTGCGCTGACAGATTTTCGATAGACTTTTCGGAAGCATCAAGGCGCTCAAGCGTGATTTTCTGTGCGCTGTTAAATTGTACAGCGACCTGGCTCACCGCTTTTTCCAGCGCTTTTAAGGCTTCGACCCGTTCACGGTCGCCGCCCATCGGTTTGTTGCGTTCAAGCCGTTGCACCCGCTCAACGACGTCGCCCATTTTGCTCGACAATTCGGCAACGGCGCCGCCATGCTCGGTCGCGCTGTCGGCGACGCGTTTATGCAGGTGGTCAACAGCGGTTACGACGTCGCTGAGTTTCAACCCATCGACGGCGCCGCCGGAACTTTCAGGTTCGCCGGCGGAATAAATCATCTGGTTCAGCCACTCGCCGACCGTCATGCCTTCACGTTTGGCGGCTTCCTTGGCCGTCTCGCGGGCGTCTCTTTCAATGCCTTTGACGCTCCAGGGCGCATTTGACTTCATCGCTGTCACCGGTTTTTTTTGCGGCTTAGCCGCTCCCGTTAATGTTTATCGGGTCTGACCTGATCCCGATTTGAACCTCATGGCGTCAAGCTTTTTGAAACCAAACCCCGATTCCATGCACTCCACGCGAACTTGGAGGAAAACGTTAACGGCGATTCGTTGGCCTTCGCGCTGTTTTTGCGGCGCCTGAGGAAAAATACCCGTAAAAGCCGGGAATTGGCCTGAAACCGCTATCGCGACGAATCACAGTTCGGCATATTGCGCCGCAGCACCTGCCATCGTAGGGGATTCGCGCCCAATAGGGTGCGCATTCTAATCCGTGATACTACATAACGGCGTAACGAATTCGCAGATCGATTTCAGGAGTGGCAATGACCCAATACGCGGCCCCGACAAGCGATATGAAGTTTGTCTTGAACGACGTTTTGCAGATTTCAAAATATTCGAACCTGCCAGGATTTTCAGAGCTTTCCGAAGACCTTCTTGAGGCAATCTTTGAAGAAGGCGGCAAGCTGGCGGCGAATGTTCTCCATCCGCTGAACCACTCCGGCGACAAGGAAGGCTGCACCCGCCACGAAGACGGGTCGGTGACGACGCCGACGGGCATGAAGGACGCCTATAACGAATATCGCGAGGGCGGCTGGCAGGGACTGTCGTTCGATCCCGAATATGGCGGGCAGGGCCTGCCCCATGTGATTGGCCTGGCGGTAAGCGAAATGATGTCCGCCGCCAACATGGCCTTTGCCATGTATCCCGGCCTGTCGCGCGGTGCGGCGAATACGATCTACGCTCATGGCGATGAAGACCAGAAACGCACCTATCTGCCGAAAATGATCGCCGGCGACTGGGGCGGCACCATGAACCTGACCGAGCCTCATTGCGGCACCGATCTCGGGCTTCTTAAGTCCAAGGCGGTCCCGGTGGGCGACGGTTCTTATAAAATCAGCGGCCAGAAGATTTTCATTTCGTCCGGCGAACATGACCTGACGGACAATATTATCCATCTCGTTATCGCCCGTATCGAAGGCGCGCCGGAAGGCACAAAGGGCATCTCGCTTTTTATCGTGCCGAAATTCCTCATCAACGAAGACGGATCGCTTGGCGAGCGCAACGGCGTTTCCTGCGGCGCTCTCGAAGAGAAAATGGGCATTCACGCCAATTCGACCTGTGTGATGAATTACGACGAGGCGACCGGCTATCTTCTTGGTGAGGAGAACAAGGGCCTGCGCGCCATGTTCACGATGATGAACGAGGCGCGTCTTGGCGTTGCCATGCAGGGCATGGCGATTTCCGAAGTCTCTTATCAAAATGGCGCTGCTTACGCCAAGGACCGATTGCAGGGGCGGGCGCTGACCGGTCCGGCTGAGCCCGACAAGCCGGCCGATCCGATTATCGTTCACCCGGATGTGCGCCGCATGTTGATGGATCAGCGCGCTTTTACCGAAGGCGCGCGGGCGTGGATTTACTGGACCGCGTTATACGGCGATCTTCATGACAAATCGCCGGACGATGAAACCCGTCAGAAGGCGGACGATTATATGGGCCTGATGACGCCCATCCTCAAATCCTACCTGACCGAGAAAGGCTACTGGCACGCGACCAATGCGCAACAGGTGCTGGGCGGTCACGGCTA
The DNA here is from genome assembly GCA_947259815.1 of uncultured Parvularculaceae bacterium. GTDB lineage: Bacteria > Pseudomonadota > Alphaproteobacteria > Caulobacterales > Parvularculaceae > Hyphococcus. The sequence continues at coordinate 3,029 of CAMYNO010000078.1, read as the reverse complement.
TATTCAGGAATGGGGCATGGAGCAGTTTGTCCGCGATGCGCGCATCGCCCTGATATACGAAGGCGCGAACGGCATTCAGGCGCTTGACCTCGTCGGGCGCAAGCTGATGAAAGACGGCGGGCGCGCATGGCAAACCTTCTTTGCGGAAATTGACGATTTCATTGCTGACAATGACGGTGAAGCCGAACTGGCGCCGTTCCTTGAAGGGTTGAAAACCGCGAAAGCAAGAGCGCTGGAGGCGACGCAGTGGCTTGGCGCGAACGCCATGCAGAACTTCAACCACGCCGGCGCCGGGTCCATGGACTATCTCAACCTGTTTGCGTTGACATGTCTTTCCTATGCCTGGGCGATGAGTGCGAAAACCGCGATCCAGAAAAAGGATGAGGGCGCGTTCTATGCGAACAAGCTCATCACCGGGAAATATTTCCTTGAGCGCATTCTTCCCGACAGTGCGGCGCATCTGGAAAAGGTCAAAGCCGGCGCCGATACGATGATGGCGCTGGAAGCGGACGCCTTTTAGGCGCGCGTAGAACATCCTGTAATAATTTGCGGTAAGCGGACAATAATTTGCCGCTTACCGACTGCTTTCTGCGATAAATCGAACTTGTCCATAGCTTCTCATCCTATAGGGTGAGGGGCATTTGATTTTGAAAAAACGGACGAGGGCGAAATGAATAAATCCATCCTGTTGGCGCTTTTGGGCGCCACCGCGTTGACCGCATGCGGTGAAGAAGCCGCAACGCCGAGTGTTTCTGCGCCGCAGGAGACGGTTGCGCCGCCCTCTGCCGAAGAGATTCAGGCAGAAACCGAGCGCCTCAACCAGTGGTTCGCCGAACGCTGGGAAGAAGAGCTCGACTTCAGCCCGATTTTTAAAACCTATCTTGGGCGCGGCGACGATAAAAGTAAGATCGACGATTTTTCCGAAGCGGCGGAGGACGAACAACTGGAATGGCGCCGCGCCGCGTCTGCGCAAATGCAGGAAACATTCGACTATGACCTGCTGACGCCGGAAGCGAAGATGTCTTACGATATCTGGCTGTATCAACTGGCGCAGGATGAAGCCGAACATCCCTTCCGCCGTCGTGCTTACACGTTCAACCAGATGAACGGACCGCACGCATTCCTGCCCAACTTCCTGATCAACTTTCACAGCGTTGAAACCGCCGACGATATGAACGCCTATGTCGCGCGGATCGGCGGTATTTCCAGAGCTATCGGGCAGGCGCTTGAGCGTGCGCAACTGGCCGCCGGCGAGGGCGTTCACGCCCCGCTGTTTGCCTATGAAGGCGTCAAAAAACAGTCGCAGGCTTTAATCACCGGCGCGCCGTTCACCGAAGACGGCGATTCGCCCTTATGGTCGGACGCCAATCGCAAGATTGATGCGCTTGTCGAGGCCGGAGAGCTTGACGAAGACGCGGCGGGTGAATTGCGCGGCGCGGCACAGGCTGCGCTTCAGAATGAATTCAAGCCCGCCTACGACGCGCTGATCGCGTGGGTCGAGGACGATATGGCGAACTCGCCGGACGTCGCGACCGGTGTTGGGTCGCTGCCCGATGGCGAGGCCTATTACAATGAACGCCTCGCGGCCTCGACGACCACGGATATGACTGCCGACGAAGTCCATAATCTCGGGCTTTCTGAAGTCGCGCGTATTCAGGGCGAGATGGAAGCCATCAAGGAACAGGTTGAGTTCGATGGCACGCTGCAGGAATTTTTTACCTTCGTTCGCGAGGACGATCAGTTTTATTATCCGAACACTGACGAAGGGCGTCAGGCCTATATCCAGGCCGCGACCGAGCATCTCGACTTCATCAAAGAAAAGCTGCCGGCGTTTTTCGGGCTGCTGCCGAAAGCGGACCTTGTCGTGAAACGCGTTGAATCGTTCCGCGAGCGGGACGGCGGTGCACAGCATTACTACCCCGGAACGCCGGACGGATCGCGCCCCGGCGTATACTATGCGCATTTGTCGGACATGAAGGCGATGCCGATCCCGCAGCTTGAGGTGATCGCCTATCACGAAGGCAATCCCGGCCATCACATGCAGAACTCGATTGCACAGGAAGTGGAAGGCCTGCCGGAGTTCCGCAATCAGGCTAATTTCACCGCCTATGGCGAGGGCTGGGGGCTTTACTCTGAACTTCTGGCGAAAGAGATGGGCGCCTATGCGGATCCGTATTCTGACTTCGGACGCCTGACGACGGAAATCTGGCGGGCGATCCGGCTGGTGGTCGATACCGGCCTCCATTCCAAAGGCTGGACCGAGCAGGAAGCGATTGACTATTTCACCGCGAACTCGCCGGCGGCGGCGGGGCAGATCAAATCCGAAGTGCGGCGCTATATTGTCATGCCGGGGCAGGCGACCGCCTATAAAGTCGGCATGCTGAAAATCGTGGAACTGCGGAAAAAAGCCGAAGCCGAGTTGGGCGATGATTTCGACATTCGCGCATTTCACGATGTGATCCTGGGCGGCGGCGCCTTGCCGCTGGCTGTGCTTGAGCGCCGTGTCGATGCGTGGATTGCCAGTGAAAAGTCAGCCTGACCACACGTATCCCTAATTCAGGCGCGACGCTCGGCCAGATCCGGTCGGGCGTCGAACAATTTAGCGACATAGGGACATTGCGGAACGATTTTCAGCTCGTTCGCCCGCGCATAGGCGACGGCGTGTTCCACAAGCTGCAGTGCAATCTTTTGTCCGCGCGCTTGCGGCGGCGTATAGGTGTGATCGACAATGATGACGCCGTCATCGCTATTCGTGTAAGTCAATTCTGCCGAACCGCCGGCGACGATTGCCCAGAACCGCCCGCCATTGTTGTTAATGTCATGGCCAATTTTCAATTCGCCGTCATTCATTGAAATCGCTCTTTGTCGCTAATTGCGGACATCTGGATACCGAATAGTCCGGGCGCATTCAAGCGTGGTTAAAATTCCGTATAGAGAAAAAGCAACGACCGCAAGATAACTCCAAATTGCTGCAAATTACCTCTTAATCCGGCGTAACATATTGAAACACGCCACAATTTGGTCGAATT
>CAMYNO010000077.1 GCA_947259815.1 uncultured Parvularculaceae bacterium | reverse complement strand
CGCAACACAAAATTGACAACGCCACCAATTGCGTCCGCGCCATAAATGGCCGAAGCGCCGTCGGTCAGCACTTCGACTCGTTCAACTGCGGAGAGCGGAATCATTGAAATATCAACAAAGTCACCGATGCTGCCAGCCGGTGTCAAGCGGCTGCCGTTCAACAAAACCAATGTGGCGCCGGACCCTAATCCACGTAGATTAACACTCGATCCGGAAGAAATGTTGTTGCCGGCGGCGCGATCGTTGGGCAATGAGCCAACCGCGGCATTAGATCCACCACTGAAGTTTTGCGGCAGGCTCTGGATAAATTCCGCCGTTGTGCCGAAACCGGTTTTATCGATGTCGTCTCTATCGAAGGTAAACGAGGGTGACGAATCCGGAGACACGCCGCGAATATTCGTACCTGTAACGACAATTACATCCCGTTCGTCGTCATCCTCTACGTTTCTTCGTTCATCGACGCGCCGAACATCATCTTCCTCATCCACCTGAGCCACGCGAAATATCCCGTCACGCGGAGCCTCTTGGTTGAGCGAAGCTTCCTGCAGCGGGTCTTTTACAATAATAACATTCGACGATGTGGTTTCATAAACGAGGCCTGATCCATCGAGTAGTTCGCCCAGTGCATCGGACGGTGTGAGTTCACCAGAGATTTTATTAGCTTGTTTTCCCCGCACGATGTTGGCGTCAAACATCACTTGGCGATCCGTCGCGACGCCGTAGCTTTTCAAAGATTTCGCTAGGTCCTGTGCGGGCAAGTCGAATTCTACGACAGCCTCACTCGCCTGCGCATGCGCAGGAAACGCCATACCAGCTGTCAGGACCGCCAGCGCGCCTACGCTGGCCAAGAATTTCGATTTAGTTCGTCGTTTTAAGTTCAAAGACATTGTTGCCCCTCCCGGTATTTGTCATTGCTCCGGGCGCGTATTTTTTTGCTGAGTGACCCCGCAAATCGCGCCTTTCATTTTGGGACACGCGGCAGCTGGGATTTCCCTCAATGAGATTTTGCTCGCCTACTCCTTATTTGCGCAAACGCGTGACAAGCGTTGCCGATTTGCCTCACCCGCGCGACGCTAACTGCGTGGATGCAGCTCAATCGACGAGGACGACATGCGCCGCGCTTCAACGGGAAAGGTCGCTTCAAGCGCTTCGATAAAGGCGTCGGTGTCGCCGGCGTTAAAAACGCCGCCGACTTCCAGTGCATCCAGCCGATCATCGGCAATCGACAGGCGGATGCGCGAATAACGGTTCATGCGCTCAACGGCGACCGACAGGGGATCGTCTTCAAGAAAGACCTTTCCCTGACGCCAGGCGGATGTCTTTTCAAGATTGGGCGCCCTTTCTACACGAGAAGTTTTATTTGCGGCTGCAAGCAACTGCTCGCCGGGTTTCAGTTTGACGGCCTTGGCGGCGTCTTCCGGGACGTCGCCTACATTCGAAACCGGAGCGCTTATCAGTGCACGGCTCGCCTCATTAGCGTCCGTAACGATGACTTCGCCCTCAAGAAGTGTCACTAAGACTTCCTTGCCGATCATTTCCACATTAAACGCCGTGCCCGTGGCAACGACGGTCTGGCCGCCTGCGGTGACACGGAAGGGGCGCGATGTATCTTTCGCCACTTCAAAATGCGCTTGTCCTTGAAGAAGCGTGATATCGCGCGCGGTCGCGCTATAATCGACTTCAACGCGCGTCGCCGCGTCCAGGGAAATACGCGAGTTGTCCGCGAGCGTGACGATGCGGGTCTCGGCGACATCCGTGGCGTATATCGCCGCCGCAACTCCAGACGATCCGCCGCCAAATTGAACAAGCATGATCGGGGCAGCGATTAACGCCAGTAGAATAGCAGCCGCCGCCGCGCGGGCGCGCCAGCCTATAGTCGCCCCGAATTTTGAGAACGCTTTCCATCGGCGCTCGCCAAGACGGGTCAACCGCGTCAGCGCATCGCGGCGCGCTGCTGTGATCTCCGGCGAACGGGCGTTGTCGCCTAGAACACCCCAGGTGATACGGGCGCGGATCATCGCGTCCTGATGGTCTTCCGACGCTTCAAGCCATGCGCGATAATCCGGCGCATCCTCGCTAGTCTCGCCGGCCTCAAGCCGCATGAACCAGACGCCCGCTTCCTCCAGGATACGGTCGTCAAGGTTTTCTCGTTTGTTGTCCCCGTCTACGCTCATTTACATCTCGATACTTTTCATCACATGCGCGAAGGCTTTCATCAGATACTTTTCCACCGAACTGACGGAGAGGCCGTAGGCTTCTGCGATTTCCCGGTGCTTCATGCCGTCGAACCGGTGGAGGATGAACATATCGCGCGGTTTTTCATCCAGCTCGCTCAACGCGGCGATCACGGCTGACAAGTCCTGCCTGCCTTGTAAAACGCGCTCCGGCGTTATTACCTCAACAGCGCTGTTTGTCGCCTCGATCTCAGATTGGTTGCGATCGCGGACTTCGGCGCGGCGCGCGCGATCGCGCAAGAGATTGCGCGCCGTCGTAAAGATAAACGCGTCCGCCTGATTAACATCGCTCAACTCTTCGCGCTGAAGCATCCGATAGATCACCTCATGGGCAAGGTCTTCGCTGTCGCATGAATTTGTCGTGCGGCGATTGAAAAACGCCAGCAATGGCGCCCGATAACGGTCGAACAGACGCTGTCGGAGATCTTCCGCCCCATCTTGTCCGGCCTTCTTATCGGCGTCTTTGACCATCCCGTTGGCAATCTCTCTTGAGCGTCGTTCTAAACGACGCGGTATTATGGTTATACGTTGGTAGACGCGGAGGGTCGCATCGCCCTCAATGGCCGGCGCCGGAAAGCCCGTTTCCAGGCCAACGCCCGCATATTTTCAAGGCGTTATAATAGCCATAAAGGGCCTTGTATGGCTATGCTTCACCATCGCGATGCGCCGCCTATCGCCTGTCGGCGTGATCAGCATTCTCCGTTGGACGACCGGCGAATGAGGCCGGGACGTGATCGCCAATATGGGTGCATTCGGCGCTGCCCAACGCGGCGATTTCAATCGCGAGCCCGCAGTCTTTCGCAAACTCCACCGCCTTGTGTTGGATCAACGATCCGCAAACATTGAGCGCTTCGTCCCACGATATGTGCGCAAACCGCCTTGCGTCGCTATGCAAATTCGGATCCTTGTCATAAAGCCCGTCTACATCCTTGATCAGGCGCACGGACCGACGTCCAAGAATGCGACCGAGAAAGATCGCGGAAATATCACTGCCGCCGCGCCCGAGCAGGACAACATTCCCAGACGGATCAACGGCCGAAAATCCCGGAACAATGATAATATCTGTCTGGCCAAACGCTTCATGAATTGCGGCCGGGTCCGCAAAGTACGGGGTCGCGTCATTCGGGTCGCCCTTGGCGATGAAACCGATTTCTCGTGGCGACATCATCCTTGCATTTTGGCGTCTCGATTTCAGGGCGGTTTCGAGCGCGAAGGCGCTTTCTAATTCGCCCGATGCAACGAGGCGCGCATAACCGTTCGCGCCGGGAGCAATACCGGCGCGCCTCGCCTCCTGAATCAGGCGATTGGTAACGCCGTCGAAGGCCGAGACGACAGCGATAATTTTTTCCGATTTTGCGTTCCAGCTTTCGACTTCTGAAATGACGGCGGCGAGATCGTCTTGGCTCCGCAAGACAGAACTGCCGAATTTGAGAACGGCTGGCTCATAGATCATATCCAAGCGCCTTTGTTACAAAGGCCGGTCTGATCATCGAGGCTCGCGGGTTTTGCGGGGATTGCTGACGCTTTATCAACGTCATTTTCCACGCTTTAGCCGTATTTTTTATGCGCCCGCAAGCTGTCGGTCTCAAATCGGCGCAGTTGGTAATTAATAAGACGCAGAAATAACAAAAATCCTCATCGGTCAACCAAATTTCATTGGCGCCAAATCACTAGCGCGAAAGCCCGCGCGTCCTGCCAAGG
>CAMYNO010000076.1 GCA_947259815.1 uncultured Parvularculaceae bacterium | reverse complement strand
GTTCAGGTCAAGGGCATCGAAGGCGCGGACATTAACAGCGTCACCTTCGATGCGAACGGCAAATATGTCGTGACCGCCTCCGACGACAACACGATAAAATTGTGGGACGCCACGACAGGCGTTGAACGCGCCGAATTTGTAGCGCATGACGCAAGCTGCGCCGATGACGAGCGAAAATGCTGGGTCTGGGGCGCAGACTTTTCGCCTGACGCCAAGCGAGCCGTCTCAGCCTCACGCGACCGCACGGCAATTGTCTGGGACACCGGCAACGCCAGCGTCATCTCAACGCTTTCCGGCCATGGCGCCACCATCTACGACGTCGCCTGGGCGCCGGACGGTTCAGCTATCGCAACCGCGTCCGGCGACGACAGGATCATCATCTGGAATCCCGAAACCGGCGAAAGCGTGCGCACGCTGTCAGGCCATGTGGGCGACGTGAACGCCGTTGACTTTCATCCCGATGGAGAAATCCTCGCGGCCGCCTCCGACGACGGGTCGGTTTCGCTCTGGAACTGGCGCACGGGCGTACGCATTGAATCCCTGAATATCGGCGGCGCCGGTAATGATGTGAAGTTTTCCGGCGACGGCGCGATGTTCGCCGCAGCGGCCAATAACGGCGTCGTTCGCGTCTGGCGAACCATCGACAATAATCTTGTCGCCAGCCTCAATCACGGCGCGGAACGCGCCTTTGCGGTCGCCTTCGCCGCCGATAACACAACGCTTGTGACGAGCGGTATCGACCCCGTACTCCGCGTCTGGGATATCGCATCGCAGTCCCTTATCCGCGAACTTGAGGGACACAAGGACGGCGTGCGCGGGCTTGATTCCACCGCGGACGGCGCGTGGATCGTTTCCGGCTCCCGCGATAATACGGCTCGGATCTGGCGCGCCTCAGACGGCGTAAACCGGATCACCATGGGTCATATCGACTCCGCAATCGATCTTCCGGTCGCCATCGACATGCCGCCGGCTTTCGTTTCCAGTCAGGCGCCGGTGCCCGTGAATTTCAAAAAGGAACCGAAGATTGGCCTGTGGCTCCTCGGCAAGGGCCTCGCGATCGCTTTCGCGCTACTCGTGATCGCACTGCTGTTGAAAGGTTTCTTCTGGATCATCGGCCTGCGCCCGGTATCGCGCCTCGCGGTTGTCGGCACGTTGCTGCTGGTCGCGTCCTATGCCGGATTGCTGATGGCCTCCGCCCTGCCGGCGGAAGCACTGGCGCTATGGCTCACTATCGCCTTTGTACCGGCGACCATCTTGGCGCTGCTGCGCTGGGTATGGCGGGCGGCGATCCTGCGCAACTTCAGCCGGCGCACCCGCCGACCGGCGAATTAGAGCGGATTGCACCAAACGGGGACGCAATCCGCTCAAACGAAAGCTAAGAGCATTCAAAATCGAGCGCGCCGCGCGCTCGGCATTGCGGCGGGAACCCATGCTCCCGCCAATAGGCGGTCAGGCCCAGATCGCCGGCAAGTTGCTTGAATTCCGGTGATTGCCGGAAATGTGAAAACTGCGGCAGCCAGAGCATCTCGTAATCATTGTTCCAGTTATCGACAGTCAGGTTTTCATAAGCGCGAATGGTGAGCATCGTATGCGCATGGGTTTCGACTTTCACATTCTGGTCGTCGCCCCATTGCATGAATTTCTGAATACGTTCCGGCGACGGATTATCGGCGCTTTCTATCGCGGTGATCAATTCGCGATGCGGGAAATTCGCCCACCAATTGACGGTGCGCGAAATGGTGAAGGCTAACAGCCGTTCGTCCTGTTCCAGAAAATGCGGAATATAGGCGTCGAAGTCGGAGTAATATCCCGCCTCGGCATTGATCGTCGCATCGGTAATGGCTTCTTCAGCGTCGCCTTTGGCGAGATAGGAAAGCGAACGGTATTTGCGGCAAAGTTTTTGCGCTTCATCCATCGCCAGGCATTTCGAAAACGTCTCGATTGCCTCATCGATCCTGCCGACCGCCAGAAAGTCCATGCCAAGCCACAGCACCGGATCGGTGGACTTGTCATCGCGTTCAATCGCCTTTTGCAGATTGTCGATCGATTCCGCCCACGGGGTTGGGTAATGCGTTCGGTAAGTCAGCCCGATCACGGCGTAAGGCGCTGAAAGCTGCGGATCGATATCCAGCGCCTTTTGTGCGGCCACAAGCGACATCGCCGAATAATCCCGGTCAAGAATGCCCCAACTCGTGGCGATGGCGTAAACGCCTGCAAGCCCTTCCCATCCGCGGGCGAAGTTGGGGTCGAGATCAACCACATGTTCAAAGAGGCGCATGGATTCAGCCACATTCGCCTGGCCCCGCGCAAGGTATAATTCACGCGCTTTCAGATAGGCGTCATAGGCGGTGAGATCCTCGGTCGCCGGCCTTATTGTGATCGGCGCGTCTTCGGCAATGCCCAGCTCCTCGCGCAAGGCGCCAACGACGGCAGAGGCGATCTCATCCTGGATGCGGAAAATATCCGACAGATGCCGGTCATAGGTTTCGGACCACAAATGCTTGTCGGTCGTTGCGTCGATCAGCTGGGCGGTAATGCGCACGCGGTTGTTCATCTTGCGCACGCTCCCCTCCAGCACATGATTGACGCTGAGGCGGTCGCCGATTTCGCGCACTGATAATACCTTGTCCTTCAATGCAAAGGATGACGTGCGCGAGGCGACCTGTAGTCCGTCGACGCGCACAAGCACGTTCAATAGCTCTTCCGATAATCCGTCCGCGAAATATTCCTGATTTCCCTCCGGCGACATATCCGCAAAAGGAAGTACGGCTATCGACGGCCTGTGGTCATGCGCGGCGGCGCCGGCGGCTCCGGAAGTTTCTTCTTTTGCGTTGACGCCCTCGACCGAGACAGGCGCATTACTGGTGAGAAGGAATCCAGTAATCAGCGCCGCCGCCACAATTCCGGCGCCCGCCATCAGGCGTTTGTCAGAACCGATGCGCGAAACGATTGACCGCTCTGCCGGCGGCGCACGTCCTGGCCGCTCCGCACCGCTGAGATCGGCGACCGCATCAAGAAGCGCACTCATCTCCGCCGCGTCGGCGCTGCCGTGCCACTTGCCGAATTCAAGCGTCTGGTACTGCCGGAACCCCAGCGGCGTTTCGCATTTGTCGAGGCGCAGCGGGATCAGCACGCCCTTGTCGCGCCCGAATACGGCCTCATCTTTCACCCAATCGGACTGGTTCGCCGATGACGACCAGGCGACGACAATGGCGTCCGCCTTTTCGAGCTGCGATTCAATATCCTTGGCGAAGGCAGCGCCGCCCCGAATATGGCGGTCCCACCAGACGGAATGCCCGGCGCTTTCCAGCGCCTCGGCAAGCTTCTCAACCGTCGGGCGATCGCTCCGGGCGTAGCTGATGAATATATGCGCCATTTTACAGCGCGGCTCCCCCGCGTTTGACAGCGTTCATCAACTGGACATAGCGCGCCGCCGACGCCGCGGCAAATGAATGCGCCGATATATGCGATCTTGCTTGCAATGCAGCAAAAAACCGG
>CAMYNO010000075.1 GCA_947259815.1 uncultured Parvularculaceae bacterium | reverse complement strand
CTGGTTTGATCGGATACTATATTTGGGCGCGCCGAGGCGCTGCATATGTAATACTACTACATCTTGATATTATTGCGCCCGCGATTGGCGCGCAATCCAGGGAAAGGGAGACTGGCGTCATGGCCTGGACCGACGAACGCGTTGAAACTCTGAAGAAATTATGGGCCGAGGGCCTTTCCGCAGCGCAGATCGCCAACAAGATTGGCGGCGTCACCCGAAATGCAGTGATCGGCAAAGTCCACAGATTAGGGCTTTCCGGGCGCGCCACACCGGCGAAGCCGCAACGGGGATGTGCGCCGGCGGCGGCGGAGAAAACGTCGATTGAGCCAGCCAAAGCGCCCCGCGAAGAGGTGAAATCGGTCATTCCGGAAAAAGATTTCATCGCGCCGATGTTGCTCGATTCAGGCGATGCCGCGACGGTTTCAACAATCAGCGCCAATATGTGCAAATGGCCGATCGGCGATCCTGCGCGCGACGATTTTCATTTTTGCGGTCAGTCGACTTTGTCCGGGAAATCCTATTGCGCCTACCATGCGCGCATGGCCTTTCAACCGCCGCAACGCCGCGAGCCGCGCAGAGAGCCGCGCCGCGTTCTCCCCAGCCCTGCAAAGCGTCGTGTCGCCGGTTAATTAATCGGTATGCGGATGATTTGCGCTGGTCAACGGCCGGCTTCAAGCGCGTAGCCGGCCGAGCGCACAGTGCGGATCGGATCGCCCTGCTTGTGTTTGTTGAGCGCCTTGCGTAGTCGCCCGATATGAACGTCGACTGTGCGTACTTCAACAAATACATCAGACCCCCAGACTGCGTTTAACAGCTGTTCGCGCGAGAAGACGCGGCCGGGGTGCTGAATCAGATGGTCAAGCAATCTGAATTCGGTCGGACCCAGATGAATTTCCTTGTCGCCGCGCAGCACCCGGTGAGAGACCCTGTCTACAATCAAGTCGCCGACTGAAACCTTGTCTTCGGCAAGGCCCGGCCTGATGCGACGTAATACGGCGCGTACGCGTGCAATCAGTTCATTTGTCGAAAATGGTTTGGTCAGGTAATCGTCCGCACCGGTTTCCAGTCCGCGGATGCGGTCTGCTTCCTCCGACCGCGCCGTCAGCATTATGATCGGCAGGTTTCGCGTTTCCGGTTTTGTCCGCAGGCGTCTGCAGACCTCAATGCCGGAGACCTTAGGCAGCATCCAGTCGAGGATCACCAGATCGGGCGCCTCCTCGTCGATCTTGAGCATCGCCTCTTCTCCGTCAGAGGCAATGCCAACTTCAAAGCTTTCTTTTCCAAGGTTGTATTCGAGAAGGGTCGCCAGCGCCTCTTCGTCTTCAACAATCAAGATTCGCGTTTCGGCCATCTCGTCGCTCCGAATAATCAGCTCACGGAACCGGATGATTTAGGCGGCGCGACGATCGTTGTCGCCGTTTCGTCGCCCTTCGGCCGTTCATCGATGATCGGCGTTCCGGTTACAAGAAAATGAATGGTTTCTGCGATGTTTGTTGCGTGATCGCCGACACGTTCGAAATTTTTGGCGGAGAAAACGAGGTGGGTACAGGCGTTGACGCATAATGGATCTTACATCATCGCCGCGAGAATTTCCTGAAAGACCGAATTGTATAATTCGTCCAACTCATCATCCGCGCGCCAGACGGCAAGCGCAGCGTCAAGATTGCGGGTGCTGTAAGCATTCAGAATGTCGGAAAACTGGCGCAGGCTCGCGCGCCCCATGCGAACGACTCCGAGGGTCGGGCGCGTCGGCGCCTCAAGGCTTATGACCAGTGTGCGCTTGGCGACATTCTTCGCCAGATCGCCAACCCGCTCAAGTTCACCGGAAAGCTTCATGATCGTTGTTGCTTCACGCACGGCGTCGATTGACAGGTTTTGGCCTGCCAGCGCCGTCATCACCTTGTTTTCGATATCGCGATCATACTCATCGATCCTGGCGTCGCCCGCGATCAGTTTCTCCGCTGACAATACGTCGCGCCGCTCGAATGCCGTAATGGCGCTCTGGAGCTGGCTCTCCACCAAAGCGGCCATGCGGGAAAGTTCGGCTTCCAATCGCCGAATCTCCATTGCGGAATGAGTATGCGCGGGCGCGGCCATAAGTCTCCAAGTTGTCGCGGGATCGTCAGACGACTGCTACATGCTGCTCTTTTGTGACATTTTCTTGTCTAATGCAAAATTGGTGCGCAAGTCGTGCGCTTACCAAATTCGCGTTATTCGTCCAGAGTGGCGGCCGCCGGCGCGAAATAACAGTTAAACGCCGTCCCGCCGGCTATGACGCTTTCAATCTGAAAGCCCCCTTTGTGCCGATTTACAATATGCTTAACAATCGCAAGGCCTAGCCCGGTGCCCCCACTTTTCCGGCTTCTTTCAATATTTACTCGGTAGAACCGTTCAGTGAGGCGGGGCAGATCAGAGCGCGAAATCCCCGGGCCAAAATCGCGTATCTGTACATAAATCAGATCGCTTACCGGCAGGCCGAGACGCGCTGCGATTTGATTTGCGGAATCGCCGGCCCGCTGTCCGGGCTCGCCATCATTCGCGACAGGCGGCGGCGGTCCGACGCCAACGCGAACCTTAATCATCGCCGGATCACCGCCATATTTCGCAGCGTTGTCGAGCAGGTTCTGGATCGCCTGAAATATTTCGTCGCGGTCGCCAATAATGCGTGCGCTGATATCTTCGTCGGCCACAAGATCGACAATCGCGCCGCTTTGCTCAAAAAGCGGTTCAAAGCTATCCACAACATCGCCGGCGATCCGCCGCAAATCGATGACGTCTTTCGGTGGAACATGTTCGTTTAATTCAATTCGCGACAGTGACATCAAATCGGCGACAAGACGCTGCATGCGTTCAGCTTGCGCCTGCATGATCTTTAAAAACTTTTCCTGGGCTTCCGGGTCCGTCCGTGCATGGCCCCGCAAGGTTTCTATGAACCCGAGAAGTGATGCTATCGGCGTGCGAAGTTCATGGCTTGCGCTTGCGATAAAATCTGCGCGCATCTGATCGAGCCGCCGTTCGCTCGTCAGG
>CAMYNO010000074.1 GCA_947259815.1 uncultured Parvularculaceae bacterium | reverse complement strand
GCCCGGCCGATGGGCGAATTGTAGCTGATGCGCCCCTTTGCGGCATCCGCTTCGGTCTGGCCGACGATCTGGTATTTCACCGGTTTGTCATTTTCATCGAGCAAGGTGACAGTCGCGCCAAAAATCACTTTGTCACCCGAAAGCGTCGTCGGGTCGATGATCTGGGCGCGGCTGATCTTGTCTTCCAGCTCGCCGATCATCGCCTCCACCTGACCCTGCCGTTCCTTGGCGGCATGGTACTCGGCGTTTTCAGACAGATCGCCATGCGCACGTGCTTCCTCGATCGCATCGACGATCTTCGGGCGCTCGGCACGCAAGGTTTTCAGGTCCGCCGTGAGCTTCTCATAGCCCTCGGCCAGCATCGGCACTTTTTCCATCGGACCCCTTTGTCCTTCCTGTTCGGCGCCTTCCGGGACAATTCGGACCCGGCCCGCCGGATTGCGGAAGCCGATCGATACGAATGTCGGGAGGGATAAGCGCGTGTTCTTCGTTAGCTATAATAGTCTTGCAACGAACGCACTTCAAGCTGATCGGGCGAAACCTCGGCCACGGCCTGCGCAACCGCAAGCGATGCCGCTGCCGTGGTGTAGTAGGGCAGCTTCTTTTCAAGCGCCGCCTCCCGGATGGATTTGCTGTCGAGCAGCGACTGCCAGCCCTCGGTGGTGTTGAAGATCAACTGCACCTCGCCATCGATAATCGCATCGACGACGTGCGGGCGGCCCTCGGCAACCTTGTTGACCGGCTCGACCGCCAGACCCTGCTCGGCAAGATAGGTCTGCGTGCCACCGGTAGCGATGACCCGGAAACCCTTGTCTAGCAGCGTCCGAACCGCAGGCACGATCAACGGTTTATCGGTATCCTTCACCGAAACGAACAGCGTGCCGGACTGAGGCGGCTTCATCCCGGCGCCAAGCTGCGACTTGAGAAACGCCGCTGCAAAATCGCGGTCGATGCCCATGACCTCGCCGGTCGATTTCATCTCCGGCGACAGGATCGGATCGGCGCCCGGGAAGCGCGCAAAGGGGAAGACCGCCTCTTTCACCGCCATGTGATCGGGAGTGAGATCGAAGGGCTCGAAAGTGTGCAACTCCTCGCCCGCCATGACGCGCGCGGCGACCTTGGCGATCGGCCGACCGATGGCTTTGGCGACGAAGGGCACCGTGCGGCTGGCGCGCGGGTTCACCTCGATCAGATACACCTCGCCTTCCTTCACCGCGAACTGCACGTTCATCAGACCGCGGACCTGCAGCGCCTTGGCGAGCTCGGTCGCCTGGCGTTCCATCTCGGCGATAACGTCGTCGGGCAGGCTGTAAGGCGGCAGGGTGCAGGCGCTGTCGCCCGAATGGACCCCGGCCTCCTCGATATGCTGCATTACGCCCGCAATGCGGACCTCTTTGCCGTCGGCGACCACGTCGACATCGCATTCGATTGCATCGCGCAGATACTGGTCGACCAGCACCGGGCTGTCGCCCGAGACGTTGACGGCGGTGTTGATATAGTCGTCGAGCTGCGCTTCGCTGTCGACGATTTCCATCGCCCGCCCGCCCAGCACATAGCTTGGGCGCAGCAACACCGGATACCCGATCCGCGCGGCCACGGCCACGGCCTCGTCGCGGCTTTTGGCAATGCCGTTCATCGGCTGCATCAGCTTGAGCTGGTTGACGAGTTTGGCGAAACGCTCGCGGTCTTCGGCCAAATCGATCGCATCGGGACTGGTGCCGAGGATCGGGATGCCTTCGCGTTCCAGCGCGGCAGCAAGCTTGAGGGGGGTCTGGCCGCCGAACTGGACGATGGTGCCGACCACCTCGCCCCTCGACATTTCGACGCGCATGATTTCGAGCACGTCTTCTTCGGTCAGCGGCTCGAAATAGAGGCGGTCGGACGTATCGTAATCGGTCGAGACAGTTTCCGGGTTGCAGTTGACCATGATCGTCTCGAACCCGGCCTCGGCCAGCGCGAAACAGGCGTGGACGCAGCAATAGTCGAACTCGATCCCCTGCCCGATGCGGTTCGGGCCGCCGCCGAGGATGACGATCTTCTTGCGGTCCGACGGCATCGCCTCGTCTTCGGGCTCGCCGAAGCTGGGCGTCTCGTAGGTCGAATACATATAGGGCGTGATTGCCTCGAACTCGGCGGCGCAGCTATCGATGCGCTTGTAGACCGGATAGACGCCGAGCTTGCGGCGCAAATCGCGCACTTCCTGTTCGCTGGTCGCGCCCGCCATCGCGCGCAGGGCGTCGTGAAGCAGGCCCGAGCGCTTGGCCTGAGTCTCTCCCAGACCGCCCGCGACACCCACCGAACGCACCGCCAGCGTCGCAAGGCGCTTGTCGGAAAAGCCCATCGCCTTGAGCCGGCGCATTTCGGCAGCATCACCCGGCAGGCCGTTATGCGCGATCATTTTCTCTTCATAGATGATCGCTTCGATCTGGCGCAGGAACCACGGATCGAACCCGGTGATCCTGGCCACTTCCTCGACCGTGAAATCCTCGCGGAAGGCCTGCGCGATCTTGAGGATGCGGTCGGGCGTGCGCTGCGATAGCGAGGCAGTGATGACCTCGCGGCTGACGCCTTCGAACTCGGTAATGCGGTTGAAGCCGTCGAGCCCGGTTTCGAGGCCGCGCAGCGCCTTCTGCATCGATTCCGCGAAACAGCGGCCGATCGCCATGACCTCGCCGACCGACTTCATCGCGGTGGACAGCTCGTTCTTCGAACCCTTGAACTTCTCAAAGGCGAAGCGCGGGATCTTGGTTACGACATAGTCGATCGTCGGCTCGAAACTGGCAGGGGTCGCGCCGGTGATCTCGTTCTGGATTTCGTCGAGCGTGTAGCCCACCGCCAGCTTTGCCGCGACGCGCGCGATGGGGAAGCCGGTGGCCTTCGATGCCAGCGCAGAGGATCGCGAGACGCGCGGATTCATCTCGATGACGATCAGGCGGCCATCCTTCGGATTGACTGCGAACTGTACGTTCGAACCGCCTGTTTCCACGCCGATTTCGCGCAGCACATTGATGCTGGCGGTGCGCATGATCTGGTATTCCTTGTCGGTCAGCGTCAGCGCAGGCGCGACGGTGATGGAATCGCCCGTATGCACGCCCATCGGATCGACGTTCTCGATCGAGCAGATGATGATGCAATTGTCCTTGCGATCGCGCACCACCTCCATCTCGTATTCCTTCCAGCCAAGGAGCGACTCCTCGATCAGGACTTCGGTGGTGGGCGATGCGTCGAGACCTTCGCGCACGATCTTGTCGAACTCGGCCTTGTTATAGGCGATGCCGCCGCCCGTCCCGCCAAGCGTGAAGCTGGGACGGATGATCGCGGGAAGACCGGTGCGTTCGAGCACCGCGAAAGCCTCGTCGACCGTGTTCGCCACGCCGCTGCGCGCGCTTTCGAGGCCGATCTTGTCCATCGCCTCGCGGAAACGCTGGCGGTTTTCGGCCTTGTCGATCGCATCGGCATTGGCGCCGATCATGGTGACGCCGAACTTTTCGAGCACGCCTTGGTTCGCCAGGTCGAGCGCGCAGTTCAGCGCCGTCTGCCCGCCCATCGTCGGCAGCACCGCGTCGGGGCGCTCTTTCTCGATGATCTTGGCGACGATCTCGGGCGTGATCGGCTCGACATAGGTGGCGTCGGCCATTTCCGGATCGGTCATGATCGTGGCGGGGTTGGAGTTGACCAGGATGACCCGGTACCCCTCCTCCTTCAGCGCCTTGATCGCCTGTGTGCCGGAATAGTCGAACTCGCAAGCCTGGCCGATGATGATCGGCCCGGCGCCAATGACGAGGATGGAGGAAATGTCTGTACGTTTGGGCATCTAGCTCGACTTCGCTACTGAAAGCCCCTTCCCTTGCGGGAAAGGGTTGGGGATGGGTGTGCCACGATGGCTGAAAAGCGATTGACTGACGTCGCGCGCAAGCTGCGACGCGACATGACGGATGCGGAGCGGCGGCTCTGGTCGCACCTGCGCACAAGACCGATGGGCGCGAAATTCACACGGCAGTTCCCGATCGGGAACCACGTCGCCGATTTCGCCTGTCGCAGCCTCAGGCTCGCCATCGAATGCGACGGCGGGCAGCATTCCGACAGCCCCAACGACGCCGCCCGCACCGCTGTCATCGAAGCCCATGGCTACCGCATCATCCGCTTCTGGAACCACGACATCTTTGAAAACACCGACGGCGTGCTGGAAGCGATCATGCAGGAAATCGAAATCGCCCGAAACAAATAAATCCCCCTCCCTTGAGGGAGGGGTTAGGGGTGGGTGCACAACGCCTGTAATGTAGCTCCGCCTCATGACCGCTGAACCCCCAT
>CAMYNO010000073.1 GCA_947259815.1 uncultured Parvularculaceae bacterium | reverse complement strand
TTGGGGTGCTTTGCCGCAACAAATATCTTCGTCGCATTTTCGACGCCCACCGTTTCATCGCGCGGCGCATGCAGCACGAGCAATGGTTTTTTCAGGGAGGCGGCGCATTGCAGGACAGCCTGGTTTTTCAAATCATCGAGAAACTGCGCCTTGATCTTGAACGGGCGGCTCGCCAAAGAGACAACAGCCTCGCCCTTTTCGCGGATTTCATCTTCGCTGGTTTGCAATTGCCGGGCGACATGGTCGGCTTCCGCCGGCGCGCCAATAGTCGCAACGCCTTTCACTTCGGGAATCTGTGCAGCGGCGACAATCGCCGCGGCGCCGCCAAGCGAATGCCCGATCAGGATGGATGGCGCTTCGAATTCGCGGCGCAGGAAATCCGCAGCAGCAACCAGATCCCCAACATTGGACGAGAAATTTGTGTTGGCGAAGTCGCCTTCCGACCCGCCAAGGCCGGTAAAGTCAAAACGCAACACGGCAAAGCCGCGCGCGCGCAGCGCCTTGGCGATTTCTCGCGCCGCCTTGATATCCTTCGAGCAGGTAAAACAATGGGCGAACAGCGCATAGGCGCGCGGCGCCCCAACAGGCAGCTCCAGCGCGGCGGCGAGTTTGCCCCCTGTTGCGCCGTCAAATTCGGTCTTACGGGTTTCACCGGTCATAAATTTTCTCGTGTCATTGCGTGTTACGCGCGACCTTAAAGCTAAACGGCAACCGCCGCAGCTTTGGCGCGATCACGAATTAAGCCCGCTTCGTCACAATCGAGCAATGGTTCGGCCACGCTCAGCGCATGATCCAGCATCCGTTCCGCCGCCTTGCGCTCCGCCCCTTCGGCGGCGCGAATCTCGGTGACGAGATCGCCGGCGTAGGACGACATTTTCTCATGCGCATCGCGGGCAATGCCGGCGGCGATATCGCCCGCAGCGCCCAGACGCGCCGCATAGGTCGTTGCGTCAGCGATCAGCAACGCTGCTTCGCGCGCCTGCTCGATCGCCCGCGGCGCAGGGGGCGAGGCGTAATCGGGACGCTGCGCCATCAGGAAGCTCGACCCGCCGGACTGGCGCACCGGCGTCGCTGCGCGCAGGGCCGAAAGCGCCAACTCGCAAAACCGTTCAAATGCTTCCGCCGCAACATCGCGGCAGGCGTCGATACGGTTGAGGGTGACATTGTCGTCGACTTTTTTTGCTTCGAGCGCGAGACCGTCGGCGTAATCGGCAAACCAGGCAATGCGCATCCGGCCCGCCTGCGCATCGAACTGGTCAGCGGCAGCGCCATCGCGTTCAAGGCCGCGCGCAAGCGATTCAAGATCTTCAAACAGGGCTTCCTTCAGCGCCGCCGCTGCATCCCCGGCAGCCACAAGACGTTCATCGGCGCTATGGGCGAAATGATAATAGAGTTCCAATGCGCGCCATGGCCGTTCAAGCCGGCCCTTGATCGCCAGCAATAAAAACGCCGCCAGTTTCGAATTTTGATCGTGGGCGGATAAAAACAATCCGCGCAGGGCGTAAAGGTCGTCTTCGGTAAAACCGGTCGCGCCGGCGTCAAGCGTTCGATGCAATTGCTTGAAAAAATCAACGCCCGCGAGAAGCCGCCGCAATTCCTGCAAGTCGGCGAACGCCGCCTCGCCGCCAAGCATCTCGCTTAGATGGGCGCGAGCGCCGCTCTCGACCATCGCCGCGTCGAGCACCCTGCCGAGCCCTGCTTCCGCGGCGATAAACAAAGCGCGTTCAAGATCGCCCGTTTCGCGCCCGGCGTTGATTGCATCGTCGAGGCTCGCCGCTGCGAAAGCCGCCTCCGACAGCGCAGTCTCGCGCATCATCAATCGCCAGATCGGCGCAAGGGACGTGCGCGGAATAATGCCGGCGCGCTTGCGCCCGCGCCGTTCGCCGACCAGGAAATCCTCAAAAGGCGTAAAGAACAAACGCCGCGCATCGTGCCGGCGGCCGGGCAGCGCCGCGCCGCGCTCAAGCAGACGCTTTCTCAGATCGTCGAGAATGTCATTATGGGGGAGGCGATCGCCGCCGCTGGCGCGATCGGCCTCAATCGCGCCAAAGAGCTTCACCGCCGTCACCGTCGGCAGCTCTCCCAAAAAGGCGATGAGTTGTTCGCGTTTACGCTCGCTCAGCGTCATCGGCGTTCTTCCCAGCTATTGGCGCAGTCGGCAGGCGCCGGCGAACTATAGTCGAGATAACGGGGCGGGGCCAAGCGGCGCCGGGCGATTAGACGTCAACGAAGTCCTTGCGCGCGGAAATATCGGCGCCTTTCCAGTTCTTGACGAACTCTTCCAGCTCCTTGTCGCCGCCTTCGGGGAGAACAATCTTGAGGCGGACATATTGATCGCCCGCCGGCGCGCCCTTGCCGCGCGACACGCCGCGACCGCGCAGGCGCAAGACCGCGCCCGAGCTTGAATTTTTCGGGATCGCCAGAGAAACCTCGCCGGCGATTGTCGGCGCCGTCACCTTGCCGCCAAGCACCGCCTCTTTCAGCGAGATCGGCAATTCCACATGAATGTCGTCGCCGTCGCGTTCAAACCGCTTATGGTGGCGGACCTTGACGTCAACATAGACATCGCCGGCGCCGCCGGCGCCGCTTTCGCCCTGCCCTTTAAGGCGCAGGGTTTGTCCGTCATCGAGCCCGGCGGGAATGGTGAGATCCAGCGTGCGCCCGTCGGGCATGGTGACGCGCTTCTTCGCGCCGAGCACCGCATCGAGAAAATCGACCTCAAGACGATAGCGCAGATCGCGACCGCGTGCCTGCGCTTTCGATGCGCCGCCGCTGCGCCCGTTGCCGGGGCGCCCGCCGCGCGCGCCAAAAAGGTCGGAGAAAATATCGGATATGTCTTCAAAGGAGGCGCCGGCGCCCGGTCCGCCCTGTTCAAAGCCGCCGCGAAAGGCGCCGCCCGCATAACCGCCGCCCATGCCCGGGCCGGGCCGACCGGCATACTGGTTATAATTGGGCGCTTTTTCGCGGCCCTCTTCGTCGATTTCGCCGCGGTCGAATTTCTTGCGCCGTTCAGAATCGCCGACAATGTCGAATGCCGCCGAGACTTCCTTGAATTTGTCTTCGGATTTCTTGTCGCCGGGATTGCGGTCCGGGTGATATTGCTTGGCGAGCTTACGGAACGCCGAGCGGATTTCCGCATCGCTCGCCGACGGGCTCAAGCCCAATACGATGTAAGGATTACGCGCCAAAGTCCGTTTTCTCGCCTGCCAGTCGATACCAGTTTACGCCGCCAGATCGTAACGCTTCGTTAACCGCAAAGCGTCAACCGGCGGCTCCCTAGCACAGATAAGTGATTTGGCCGCGATTTGAAGGGGTTGGTGGGGAATGCCGGCGGGCCCGGAAATTTGCCCAAAACAATTGCAGGCCCGAGCGGCGGCATTTAGGCTCTATATAGAGGGGGCGTTATTATGCGTTTACTTTTTGCTGCCGTCTTTATTGCTTTTGCTCTTTACCCGATTTGCGCGGCGGGGGCGGAGAAAACACACCTGCAATACTACAAGGCGTATAACGCCGCTCTCGAAGCCGGTGATTTTGAGGCTGCCGCGACTGAAGGCGAAGCAGCCTGGCGCGCTGCCGAAATTGAACTCGGCGACGTCCAGACAACAGCGGTCCTCGCCTATAACTACGCCTCGCTCATTTATTTCCGAAGACCTGAACAGGCGATTGAACCGCTTGAGCGCGTCGTTGAAATCGCCGGTGCAGATAACGAAATTTTCGGCGACGAAGCGCCGGGGTTAATGCTGAGCCTTGTAAAAGCGGTGAGCGACAACGAAAACAAAGACGCAAAAAAACACCTTCTTGGCCAACTGGAATCCCCAACTGTTGCCCCTTCTCTTTTGTCCGCACGCGGATGGATACATCTTAGCACATACGAGCTTCAACGGAAACGATTCAAAAAATCATTCAAAAACGCTACAATCGCCCTTGAGCAGTACGAACCATACCGCAATGAAGTACCGCTTGAAGTCGCAACCGCGTATATTACGCGCGGCGTCGCCAATATTGCCGGCTTCAGCAGAAAAGATGATGAGATCATTCAAGCCAATCAGGACTTCATTGAAGCTGTCTCATTATTCCCGCCGCAAGTTGACATTGAAACGTTCGACCCTCTTCTGGCGACGGCTGTTGCGTGGAATCTCGTCAGCAAATCCGCAGCGCATGCCGATCACCCTGACCGCCCCAGAGCGGGTTCACGGTTGAAAGACAAACCGCTGGAACTGGACCCGATAGAAAACATCAAATGGACGACACCGCGTTACCCATACGAAGGATGCGGTCTGGAGTGGAAATCGCGGCCTGCGCCCAAATATCCGAATACCGATTCCTACAAAGGTTATTTGGGCGGCGTCCTGATTGGTTACCACTTCGATGGAACGAAGGTTACCGGAGCCCGCATACTGGCTGAGGTGCCTGAGCAATCGCAATTTGGTGAGGCAACATTGAAAATCTTGGAACGATGGGAATTAAAAGCGCCGCCGGCTGAAGAATGCAGGCGAGACCGATTGACCAGCGTAGTGTTCACATTCGACTGACGCCGCCGTTCGCTCATACAATCAAGACATCTGAGATTGAGCCTATTTCCGCCCCGACCGCATCGGAAATCTGGGCGACGGAGAATCTGATCGACGCGCCGGGGCCGCCGGGGCCGAAATCCTCCGCGATCTCGGCGGCGTCGTAGAGGTATTCCGCACTCGTTGTTTCCACTTGGCGCAGGACGCTTTCTCCATCATAGATGGTGAGGACATAGCGTTCCGAGAGTTCAGCGAGCGGAACCTCCCCCTCCCAACTGTCCCCGCCATAGCGGGTGCGCCGAATCCAGGTGAGTTGAATGGCGCCGCCACTGCGCGCGGCGCGCAGATGCACAGGCGAGAAGGGTTTCAACCCGCGCGCACCCAGCGTCATCATCTTCACGGAAAAATTATCCGTATCGGGAATTTCCTTATCGGGCCCGGCCTGCCACGCAAGAGAAAGCCCGCGCAACTCGGCGGAAAACGCCGCCTGCGTCACGGCGGGCGTCATCAGCACGAAGCGAGCATCGGCGCCAGCGCCGGCGAGCGCCTCCGCCTCGCTCCCGCCCTGACCGCGCAGCAATCCTGAAAGCCGCCATGATCCATCCGGCTGTAAC
>CAMYNO010000072.1 GCA_947259815.1 uncultured Parvularculaceae bacterium | reverse complement strand
CGTATTTATTGTTTTTTCCATCCCAGTGCAATTGAAATCAGAAAATTCCTGCGCTGCAGTGCAAAAAGCCATACGCGACGGCGCCTAATTCGATGTCATATGAAAAAAGGCCAGGTGATAAATGAAGCCGCTCATTTACCACCCCGAAACAAGAAGCCGCTTCTTTGAGTAAAGTGCTCGGTACGAATAATGTCTGGGTGCCCGGCCTTCCCTGCACACTATTATTTCAATTGGGGGAGCGTTCTTAGAAAGTCACGGCTGGCTCTATGACGCATCCGCACCCAGAAACCAGTCAATCGCTTTTACAAATTCTGATGACGCCGCTTCGCGGCCAAGCAGAAGATGATTATCGCTGTCGAGACCGATGAATTGCGCATTCGGTATCGTCGCGGCGAGATCAGTACCGGTCTTCACAGGTATACGGCGGTCGCCATTACTGTGCAGCACCAGCGTCGGCACAGCGAGGGTCGATAAGCGTTCCCGCACATCAATGTCCGCGAACGCCCGCAGGAATCGTACCGCGTTTGCCGGCGATGTCGTGCGCCGCTGAAACTCGTCAAACCAGGACAATTCTTCCGCCGTCGCTGTCGGCATGAAAGTCTGGGAGAAGATGTGCCGATAGGAAGGATCGTCGCGCCCCCACCCGGCTTCTGTCAGCACCATGACGGCCTCGCGTTCGCGCACCTCCTCAGGTGACGCAGTGTGGCGCCAGCCTGCCGCATAGCCGCCAAAGAGGATAAGATGCGACACGCGTTCGGGATGACGCGCCGCGAATTCTATCGATACCGACGCCCCTTGAGAAATACCAAGCAGCGGAAACCGGTCGAGGCCCGCTGCATCGACAACAGCTTCGAGATCGGTGACGAAAGATTCAAGGCTGATATCAGCCACATCCCAGTCGGAAAGACCGCAGCCGCGTTCATCGTAACGGACAAGACATCGTTGTTGCGCAAGCGCGCGAAACAACGGGCTCCATATCGGCGCTTCCCAGTCAAGCTCAAGATGGGTCAGCCAGTTTGCCGCCTTCACCAGCGGAGGGTTTTCTTTCTGTACACCGACCTTGGCCCAGGCGAGCTTGGTTCCATCTTTTGCCTTACAAAAGCGCACGGATTGCTGCGCCTGCAGCGTACGCGAATCGACCTGCTCCCGCGCCGTTAATGGTTTGGCGGAAGCTGGATCTGTATCCGCAATATTTTTCGCCCCGCCGCCGCCATAAGTTCGTTCAACGGATTGCAGGAACCGATATCCGCGGCCATGCACCGTTTCAATAAATTTCGGGTCGCGGGCCGGGTCCGCAATGGCCCGGCGCAGTTCTTTCATCGCGGTTGTAAGCACCGAATCGGAAACGGCGAGGCCATCCCAGACAACCTCGATCAGTTCATCCTTTGTCCAGAGCTTCTCCGGCTGCGCCATGAGGGCAAGAAGCAACTGAAAGGGGCGGTTGCTGAGATGCACAGGCGCGCCCTGACGCCAGACGCGCTCCTGCTCAATATCAAGCTCCAGAGGCGGCGCCAGCAGGCGCGTTTTTTTCGATATGGCGTCACCGGGTTGTTTCACGACAGTTCGCTTTCCACGGCAGCAGGGGTCGGCGCCTCATAATTCGCTCATAACTCGCTTTCTACCCGCTTTTGCTTTGGGGCCAACCCTATCGAAAGCAAGTACTGCGTCGGTATTCGCCCCTGTCGAAAGCGAATGTTTCAACGATAATCGGGCAATAGCATCGGTCTCAGCAAATATATCATAACTTTCTCAAGATTTTTGCCACGGGCGGCTGCATTTCCAGCGCCATCGACGCCCCTCAATGAAATGCTCGATCGAACAGGATCGAAGGCAAGCGCCGAAACACCAACCATACCAACAGCCGGGCAACGGCTGTCGAAAGAAAAGGAGAATAGACATGCGCAATTCGGGAGAATTAGCGACTGAGGTTTTCGTACTGACGATCGCGATTGGCCTCATCGCACTATGCGTCGGGCTGATTATCTGAACGCCCCGCAGGCGCCGCAGTGTTCGTGCGTAAGCGCAACGCTGCGGCGCCGACTATCACAATAGCTGACAAAGAAGGAAATTTTACAATGACGACTTTAACGCTGCGGGCATCGCTCGCAGGCGCAATCATTGCTGCCGCATTTGGCGCAAGCAGCGCCTTTGCACACGACACCGACGCAAACATCGATTTGCAAGCTGTCAGTGCAATTACCAATGACGACAAAACATCGTGCATCCCGCACGGTCCACGCCGTTTCCACCGGATGCGGCGCCACGCGCAATGCATTCGCTTGGGCCTGGAAACGCAATCGGAACGCCAGTCACTGGCGGAAAACGAAGAACGCCCATCATACATTCGGAGGAAACGATGACTTTCGCAGAATATATCTGGCTCGACGGTGCGGAGCCGATCAGTGAGCTGCGTTCAAAAACGCGCTTTTTTAAACCTGCCGGCAAGGCGATTAAATTGTCGGACTTTCCGGAATGGAGCTATGACGGCTCATCGACCAACCAGGCCGACGGATCGGACTCCGACTGCCTGTTGCAACCGGTCGCGTTCTCAAAAGATCCAATCCGCGGCGACGGCAATTATCTTGTAATGTGCGAGGTGTTTCGTCCGGACGGCGCCCCGCATGAAACGAACACCCGATCGAAATTGCGTGCGATACTCAATGCAGGCGCGCAATCGGAAGACCCCTGGATCGGTTTCGAGCAGGAATACACACTGATCGACGGCGCGCGCCCGCTCGGCTTCCCCGAACATGGGTATCCCGCACCGCAAGGGCCGTATTACTGCGCTATTGGTGCGGACCGGGCCTTCGGACGCGACATCGCAGAGCGCCACGCCGCCCTTTGCGAACAAGCCGGGCTGGTTTTCTACGGGCTCAACGCGGAAGTCATGCCGGGACAATGGGAATTCCAGATCGGCTATCGCGGCATAGCCGAAGACGATGCTTCCGCGCTGAACATTGCCGATCATCTGTGGATTGCACGATGGTTGCTGCACCGTGTCGCCGAGGATGCAGGCGTTCTGGTTTCCTTCGACAACAAGCCGGTCAAAGGCGACTGGAACGGCGCCGGGATGCACACCAATTTCTCAACTTCGCGCATGCGCAGCGCCAATGGCGGCCTTGAGGCGATTGAGCGGGCGGTTTCCCGACTGGCGCACTCTCATGACGACCACATCGCCCTCTATGGCGACCGTCTTCATGAGCGCCTTACCGGACTGCATGAAACATGCTCGATAAGCGAATTTCGCTCCGGCGCCGGCGATCGCGGCGCCTCAATTCGCATACCGCTTGGCGTCGCCATGAAGGGCGCCGGCTATTTCGAAGACCGCCGTCCGGGCGCGAACGCAGATCCATATCTTGTTGCAGCGCGTCTCGCGGCGACAGTCTGCGAAATCGATGATGCTATCCTGCGCTTTGGAGATACCAACCACAAAGCGGCAGCTTAAGTAAAACGGGTTTGCGTCATTCCTACAGCCGCAAACCCGTCATTCCACGAAATTATCATTAGAGGAGCTCGGATCATGAGCGCGACTGACCTGCAATGCCCGTTACCGAGCGCCGAGATCAGCGGCAAACCGCAGATGAAAACATCAAATAACGGCCTGATCGAAATCAGCGGCAAACGCATATCGAACATCAAGGCTGACGCACACAAAGCGGGATCAAACCTGTTCAGTGCTCTTGAAACAAACGAAGCAGGCGAAATTTCCGTTGACATTCTCGCGGCTGCGCTGCGCCGCCAGGGCATTCACGAGGACGATCCGCGATTTGCAGCGGCCTTTCGTGCGCTCTATGCGCATCCCGGCCCACTCACCGAGGAAGTTTGTTTCGAGCTCTTTCAAGAGAGTTTCTCTATTGTTGAACGCGCGATCAAGGATCGGTTCATCATACCGCGCTTTTACGATTTCAAGGATCAGATCAACGAAATCTATGCGCAATGTCGCGGAGAGCGCGGCGGCCGCGTCGCCGATTACATTCCACAGCTCGCCCGCGTCGATCCGGATCAATTTGCTGTCGCGGTAACGACAGTCGACGGTCAGCGCGCCGCATTCGGCGACAGCGATAAAGCCTATTGCGTTCAGTCCTCTTGCAAACCGATCAACTACGCGATTGCACTGGAAGAACGCGGCGAGAAATTCGTGCACCGCCATGTGGGCCGGGAGCCGAGCGGGCGCAGCTTTAACGAACTGGCGTTAAACCCCGCCGGGCTTCCGCATAATCCAATGATCAATGCGGGCGCAATCATGTGCTGTTCAATGATAAAGCCCAAGGCGGCGTTGGCCGACCGTTTCGACACAGTGATGGATTTCTGGTCGCGTTTGTCAGGTGGACAAGCGCCGGGATTTAACAACCCGGTGTTTCTCTCTGAAAAATCGACAGCCGACCGCAACTTCGCCCTCGCCTATTTCATGCAGGAAAAAGGCGCCTTCCCCAAAGGCGTCAATATTCTTGATACGCTCGACTTTTATTTTCAATCCTGTTCTATCGAAGTAACCGCTCATCAAATGTCCGCCGTCGCGGCGACCCTCGCCAATGCCGGCGTTTGTCCGCTTACGAATGAGCGTGTCTTTTCCAACGATACGGTCAAAAACTGCCTGTCGCTCATGTATTCCTGCGGCATGTACGATTTCTCCGGCGAATTCGCGTTTACGATTGGGCTGCCGGCAAAGTCCGGCGTCTCCGGCGCCCTGATGGTTGTCGTCCCCCAGGTCATGGGGTTTGCGATCTGGTCGCCCCGGCTCGACGCCCTTGGCAACAGTGTGCGCGGCGTCGCCTTCTGCCGCGAACTCGTCAACCGGTTCAGCCTTCATAATTATGATAACCTGCTGAACCAACAGACCAAGAAAGACCCGACCCGGCGCGACGCACAACATCGCGGGGACCAGGTCTACCAGCTCATCAACGCCGCAAGCCTTGGCGACATAGACGAAATCTCACGACTGATCGCTCACGGCGCCGATATCAACGCCGCGGATTATGACGGCCGGTCGCCTTTACATCTTGCCGCCGCCGAGGGTCGGCGGGACGCCGTTGCTTTTCTGGTTTCGAAAAATGCAAACTGCGCGGCGAAAGACCGTTGGGGCGCTACCCCTCTCGACGACGCCCGACGGCACAATCATCCCGAGTTGTTTAACTTCCTCGCATCGTCGCTCGATCCGCAGGAGAAAACGCAATGAAGCAGGCTTATGCGCCGAGTGACAACAGCGATGCGTTTGTCACAGGGGCCTTCAAAACAGATCAGGCGATCCGGCGCATCGGAGAAGGATTGCTCGACCATTCCTTGCCAAAACCGGAATGGACCCACGCAGCCCATTGCGCGGCCGCGATCTATTTCATGCGCGAACGTCCCGAACTCGATCTGCGCCGACGTATGCCGTTGATTATTCGCTCCTACAATATCGCAACAGGCGCCGCGAACACAGATACAAGCGGGTATCATGAAACGATTACCCAGCTTTATCTCACAGTAATCGCACAATTTCTGACTGTCGTTGATAAGAAAATGTCGCTGCATATGGCCGTGAATTTTTTCATGCGATCGCCATTTTGCAAACTCGATTATCTTTTGCTCTTTTATTCCCGTGACCGCCTGTTTTCTACTGAAGCACGCCGCCGGTTTATTGAGCCTGATCTAAGGGCTTTCCCGGCATAAAAAAGAAAGCGCTACACTACGGCGCATCAACGCAAGCCTTTCGATCGCACGCGCAGGCGTTGAATGTCCTGCATGATCGAGTAGGCAAGATATTCATCGCATGAGGCGCGCCCAACGTCTTTCACCGCCTCCGGCGCCATGGCCATCCACGCCTCGACTTTCTGGGCAATATCTTCAAGCGAGTTGGCCGGGCTCAAAGCCAGGGCGTCGGTGAGAATTTCCGCCTGCAAATAGGCTTCGTCGATTGGCGAGCGCGAGGCGGCGTCGCTATCGGCGCTGGCCTGTTTCAACGCAACCACCATCGCGGCGGCGGAGGTGAAGCTGACCTCGCCTGACATAATTCTCTTTTGCTCGTTTCCAAGATCGAAACTGACTATATGATCCGTGATATCATCCGCTGTCTGATTTTGTGGCGTTTTGACTTTCACAGCAGAGATCTCCTTTTTACCTAAAGACAGTTGCCGCGTTTACGGCTGGCTTCGTCACCCGGGTGTGTTTTCGGGCAGCGCATCAGCTATTTTGAATTGCGGCCAGGGACGCGTCCACACAACCGGATGATCGCGGGTACAGATTGCGTCTCCCGGCAGCAGTGTGTCAGTATCGTGCAAGCGCGGCGCGGCGCCGGGGCGTTCGACATAGCGCGCGTCGGCGCCGCAATAATGAAACGAGATCGCCCGCCGCATGCGTTCGGTGCAGTTTCCG
>CAMYNO010000071.1 GCA_947259815.1 uncultured Parvularculaceae bacterium | reverse complement strand
ACATTTCAACGCCAAATTGATCTTGCGCGATAGGCAGACCGGTAATGTGATAGACAGCGCTATCGTCAAACTCTGAGATTTTTTCCTTTAACTCGCGAGCGACCCGGAAGCTGACATTCTTGGCGGTAATCGGAATATAAAGCGCAATCGCCTCTCCATCGCCGGAAATAAGCGTATCGTTCAATGTCGGAATACGCGCCGCCTTTTCACGGATGGCCAGGGCCTCGTCGTCGCTTACCGGCGCGGCCGGCATCAACCAGTTGAAACTGACGGCGCCGAGCCCCGCCTGCTCAATACTGTCGACGGTCGAAGGCGCGATAATATCAACGCTGATGACGCCGGAAGTCGCCTCGTCTTCCCGCCACTGAATTGTTTTCGCGAATTCTGTCAGCGCATGAATATTGTTGAGCGTGTTGACGTTGAATACACCCTGTGGATGCGCTTCGTTGACAACGCCCACGACAATAAGATCATGAAGGGCAAACTCAGCCTTCATGGCGTTATGATAGACGCGCACAGGCTCTTCTTCGCTGAGCATGTTTTCCGGATCGGTATCGACCTTAACCCCGTTCAAAAACGGAAACGCCGAGGGCGCAAGCGACGGGGCGGCGACAAGCGCAATCATGACCACCGCGAACACCCCCGCGAGCCACATTACAAATGACGGCCGATCCGCAGCCCGTTCCGAAAGATAACTCATGACATCGCCCTCCTCGTCGTGCAGCCTTTACTGGAATGCTGCGCCGGGTTTAGCGCCGAGCGCTTTGAAGAATTTTGCCGCCGGGCAGAATCCGGTAAACGCGGCTTGCAACATGTTTGCGCCGGCAAACGCCGTCAGAAGAAACCAAAGCGGGTTAACCATAATGCCGAGCGCAAGACCTGTGAGAACGACACATCCCGCGAAGGCAAACACCATGCGATCTACGTTCATGAGCTTTTTCCTTTTTCTCGAGTTCGACTAACCAAAGCACGAAATATCCTCATTGCGTTGAATCAAACCCATCGAAGAACCATTTGTACGCAACAGGGTTGATATATTTATATATACGAATATAATGATATACAAGATGGCTGAACTCGAATTGATGGAAAAAAACGTCGAGGCCGCTTCCCAATTGCTAAAAGCGATCGGGAGTCCTACGCGGCTGATGCTGCTATGCGCTTTGGCGGATGGCGAAAAATCGGTGTCGGAGCTCACCGAAGCGCTGGATCTACGCCAAACAACGGTCTCGCAGCATCTGGCGCGGCTGCGCCAGGAAGGGCTGGTCGCAACGCGGCGAGAGGCCCAATCCATTTATTACATGATGGCCGACGAAACCGCAGAAAAGATAGTCATGATCCTCTACGATCGTTTCTGCAACGATTGACTGGTGTCAAACGGACCCGAGCGTCACTCCTCACCCGTCATGCGGTCGTCTTCGAGAGAATCAAGAAATGTGCGAACTTCGCGCGCCGTTTCTGCCGGCGCCTCTTCCTGCGCGACATGACCAACGCCCGACAATATAGCCAGCGTAGCATTCGGCATGAGCGCCGCCAAACGCTCGCCCTGCTCCATCGGAATAATCGCATCATCCGTACCCCACAAAATGAGCGTCGGCGTCTCAAGTGCGTGCAGTTCTTCGGTCGGGTCCGGCAGTGTGAATTCCGTCAGTGCATCGACAAACGCCGCGCCGTTTCCCTTCCGGCGGATCATATCGCGCATTCTCTCAACAGTCGCATCGGTGACTTTCGCATCGTCACCATAGACTTTCTGTGCAGCCTTGCGCATGCCGGATTTCGGCGCCGTCATCAAAAAAATCCGTAACGGCAGCGGGATCGCTACAGGATCGTCAGCGACGCCATTAATGCTGAAGACGCCGGGGGCAACCAGGACCAGCGCATCGACACGGTCGGGATTGCCGGCCGCAAAACGCCACGCGACGAGACCGCCGAGCGAATTGCCGGCGACTATGGCGCTCTCTATTCCCAGCACATCCATGAGATCGCCAAGAAACGCCGCCCGCTCAACCGGCGCATATCGCTTTTCAGGATCGGGTCCGGTCAAACCATGCCCGGCGAGGTCGTAACGCACAACGCGATAATCGTTTTTAAACGCCGCCGCCCAGCCGTCCCAGGTTTCGAGGCTGTGCGTAAAGCCGTGGTTCATGATGATAACCGGTGCGCCTTGCGGCCCTTCCATGCGCACGCGCACGCGCGCTTCGCCGACATCAATAAACTGATCCGCTGACGTCAGATATTTTGCTTCGAGAAGCGCCGGCGAAACACCCCGGCTTTCGACCGCGTACCACGCTGCAAACACTCCCGCGACAAGCAGCGCCAGAACAACAAACACGCCAAGAAGTTTTCGGGTCATTTCGCGCGCGCCTTGTTCGTTTGCGTCTCGTAAAAGCCTGCTGCCTCATCCGCACGACCGATAAAGGCGTCTATGGCCGCAAGGCTCGCCGGCTCGTTGAGCAGCGGCGCATGACCGCGCCCGGGAATTGTCGCCGTTGCAAGATCGCGCTTCATCTCCACCATTTTCGCGAGTGTCGCCTCGCTTAGGATGTCAGAGCGTGCGCCCCGGATAACGAGCGCCGGCGTATTCTGCAGCATTGAAAAGACAGGCCACAGATCGGTCGGCGTTGAGTCGAGTTCGCGCACCGCATCGCCAATACGCGGGTCTATGTCGAGCCGGATGACGCCATCCTCCTCGCAATAACTCTGCCGCGCATATTGCGCCCAGTCAGCGTCAGACAATCCCGGCAAGGCGTCGCCATAATTTTGACGGCAGGCGTTTGCCGCCTCTTCCCAGGACGCCACTGGTTGCTGTTTACCGGCGTATTTTGAAATCCGTTCAAGGCCTTTTGGATCCACTTCGGGGCCGGCGTCATTCATAATGACGCCGCAAACGCGTTCAGGCTGCGTCGCCGCAATAATCATGGCGAGAAATCCGCCAAGCGAGGTTCCGACAATCAGAACCTTTGAAAGCTTTTCGCTTTCAATAAGCCGGATGATGTCTTCGACGTAAACCGCGGGATTGTAGTTTCGATAATCGCTGTCCCATGCCGATTCCCCGCGACCGCGCAAATCCGGGCAGATAATGCGCCGGTCAACCGCGAAACGACGCGCAAACTCTTCGAAGTCGCGTGAATTGCGCGTCAGTCCGGGCAGGCACAGGACTGGCGCGGCGCCGCCCTCCTTCGGGCCGTAGTCGCGGTAAAAGAGTCGCAAACCGTCTTTCGACGTATAATGGGATTTTACGTATCTCACTGGGAACACTCCGGAAACAGGCTGGCGCGCAATTCGCGCTTGAGAATTTTTCCATTGGGGTTTCGCGGAAGAGCCTCGATAATTTTCAAGCCGGTGAGGCGCTGGCGCTTGCCGAGCTTTTCGTTCGCCCAACCGGTGATCTCTTCTTCATCCGCATCATCAAGTGTTTCGACAACAGCAAACGGCGTCTCGCCCCACTCGTCATGCGGCGCAGCGACAACCGCCGCTGCGGTTACGCACGGATGGTCAAGCAGCACCGCCTCAATGTCAGAGGGATAGATGTTCTGGCCGCCGGAGAGAATGAGATCCTTCTTGCGATCGACAATGTAGAGAAAACCGTCCTCATCGAGCCGGCCCACATCGCCGGTGCGCAGCCATGCGCGCCCGTCCCCGTCGCGCCAGATCGCCTTTTCCGCTTCGTCCAGACGATTGAAATAAAACGGCATGACGATGCGCCCTGTCCCGACGATCTCTCCCGCCTGCCCCGCGGCAACAGGCCTGTCGTCATCGCCGATGATTTTGATGTCCGTACCGAGCAACGGCTTGCCGACAGACGCCATGCGCCCTTCGGCCTCTTCCGGATCGAGCGTTGTCGCGATCCCTTCCGTCAAGCCGTAAAGTTCGATCACACCGGCGGGAAACGTTTTGAATATCCGCTTTTTCAACTCGGCGTGAAGCGGCGATCCGCAGGACATTATCGCCGACATTGACGCCACTTTATTCGGGCTGAATTCGGGATGATCAACGATCCGGCGCAACTGTACCGGAACAAGCGCGGTGTGTGTCGCGCGATGGGTCTCGGTTTTTTCGATAAACTCGCCGGCGTCGAATTTCCGCGTGACAATCAGTGTGCCGCCCGCAAGAAACGTGCAAAGCATCATCACCCAGCTGATATTTGAATAAAGCGCAAGCGTACAAAGCGTCCGTGCGCCGCCATGATAGCGCAGCGCGACAGCAAGATCGTAAGCCCAATCGAGACGCGAAAGATGGGTGTGTGCGATCCCTTTCGGCTGCCCCGTGGTGCCGGAGCTGTAGATAATGTTGAGCAGATCGTCCGGCGCAATGTCGGCGATTGGCGGCGAAGCCGGCTGAGCGGACTTCCAGTCTTCATAACCGGCCCAGGTTTCATCGGAAGCGCCGAGCGCAATCAGGCGCAAGCCAGCGCCTTTCTCGATCAGGTTTGCAAAACGCGCACGCTGGTTTTCCGAGACGATGATGGCTTTCGCCTGCGAGTCTCCGATCATCATGGCGAGCGCGTCATCGGAAACCGTGAGATTGAGCGGCGCCGAAACGCATCCCGCCTTCAAGACGCCGAACAGCACCTCCACCATTTCGATTGAGTTTTCCATGGCGACAACAATCGTGTCGCCATGCTGTATTCCGGCGGCGGCAAGCGCATTGGCGACACGATTACTTGCCTCGCCAAACGCCTGCCACGACAGCGTTTCACCGTCGCAGATGATCGCTGTTTTCTCCCCCCGCCATTTTTCATGCAGCACCAAAATCTCCGCTAGAAGCGGGCGATGCGCATCAAACCATCTTGTCCTCGGACCGGTCATTACCGTCAATTTACCTGGGTCAAAGACGCCGCCTTACGCTTTCCAGAATGAAAGCATAAGACGGCGTTTATCGCCCTGCGCAGGGAGGCGCCACAGGGCTAGAATTGAACCTCGATCGTGCCTGTAACTGTTCGCGGCGGACCGTAAAAGGCAGTCTCCGTACCTTCCAGACCGAGCAGCGGCGTTAATGGCGCAATAATGCTGCCGTCAGGATTTTGCGCAATGAAATTGTACCCTGCAATGCGGTATTGGCGGTCGAGCAGGTTCTTTCCATGCACGCCGATTTGCAGTTTTCCATTATCGGACGTCCAGACGAGGCTTGCATCAATTAATCCGTATCCACCCTGATCGAGCAGCGGATTGGGAATTTCGAATATATGCGTCCGTGATTTATAAGACAGCTGCGTAATCAGCGCGAGGTCGCCATTGCGTCCGGCGAGGCCCAGCGGGTGCGAATAGTTCGTCGTAATGGCGCCGGAAAATTCTGGCGTGTTTT
>CAMYNO010000070.1 GCA_947259815.1 uncultured Parvularculaceae bacterium | reverse complement strand
TAGCCCAGGGTCGATTTCGCCACTTCGCGTTCGCCATCGCTCATTTCGGCCTCAACATCGGCAAATAGCGGCGTCGACAGGTAACGCTCGCCGGTGTCCGGCAGCATGCACAAGATTGTCGAGCCTTTAGGAGCGCTCTCAGCCGTTGCGATGGCCCCGGCGAATGTAGAGCCGCCGGAAATCCCGGTAAAAATACCTTCCTTCTGCGCCAATACCTTCGACCATTTAATGCCTTCATCGTGAGGCGTTTTGACGATTTCATCGATGACGCCGGTATCGACAGCTTCCGACGTGATGAGCGGAATGAAGTCCGGGGACCAGCCCTGGATCGGATGCGGCGCCCAGGCCGGATGCGATTTCGCCGGCGAGCCGTCCGAATTGCGCTCCTGCTTTTCACCGCTCGACAGCATCGCAGCGCCCGGCGGTTCACAGACAATTATTTTTGTGTTCGGGCTTTCCTTTTTCAAAACGCGCGATACGCCCGTCAGCGTACCGCCGGTGCCGAAGCCCGTCACCCAGTAGTCCAGTGTCTCACCCTTGAAGGCGTCCATGATTTCGCGTCCCGTCGTACGCTCATGCATGTCGGGATTGGCTTCGTTTTCGAATTGGCGCGTCATGAACCAGCCATGCTTTTCCGCCAGCTCTTTCGCTTTCTCGACCATGCCGGTGCCTTTATCCTCTTTCGGCGTCAATATGACCCTGGCGCCAAGGAACCGCATCAACTTTCGTCTTTCTACTGAGAATGTCTCCGCCATGGTGACAACGAGCGGGTATCCTTTCGCCGCACAGACCATCGCAAGACCGATGCCCGTATTCCCGGATGTCGCCTCGATCACTGTCTGGCCGGGTTTCAAGTCGCCTGACTTTTCAGCCGCCTCAATCACGCCGAGAGCCAGCCTGTCCTTGACGGATCCCAGAGGGTTAAACGCCTCGAACTTGACGAATAAATTGACGCCGTCAGGAGCGAGGCGATTGATGCGGATCACCGGCGTGTTGCCGATAGTTCCGAGAATAGAGTCGTATTTCATTGAATTTTCTCTCCATTAGGCGACGCCGTTAGCGACGCAAAACCGAAAAGCACATTGCTCACATCCGCAACCCCGTACGCAAACGCTGAGAAAGCGCATTCGCCAGCGTGAACAGATACAGAACCCGTTCGGCAATTAACAGCCTGTTAACGATACCGCCAATTTCAGCGCCGTTGATAACGCCGCCTTTACGCAAAATGCGCAATATCTGCAATCTATGGTTTCTAATCAAATGTTGAGAACTAGATGTTCAAGCAAATACAGGACGTAAGCTGGCGCAACGTCGCTGTTAGCCGCCGCAAGCAATTAACGCGGCGCCTTGGCTATACGGCGCTCGGTTCAATGTTCGTCTGCGTATTTGTCAGCGTAACGCTGGGCGTCCTGTGCATGGCCGCGATTACCGCCAGCCAACTGCTCGATGAACGGATCTGGCGCCCGGTCGCACAGGGTAAGATGCGCAACCCGGACAAGTCGAAACTGATCTTGTTCAGCGTGGCGCAGGCTTCGTTTGTTTTCGATGCGGTTCCAATCGCCTTGTGGAGCGCAGACGATATCGGCGTAAAAATCCTCTCTGCGATGTGGATGGCTGGCGCCTTGCTGCATACGACCATGCATATGCACTATAATCGGGTCGCATGGCTCGCCGGCACAGGGCCGCACATGCTGGTATTTGCAACATTTCCAATCGCATCATACCTCACCGGCGAGTTAGCGCTGACAAGCGCTGCCTTAACGCTTTTCGGCGTCCTCCTGTATTCCGCCCATATGCTCGGCACATTCCGCGCGGTAAATGAAAATTCCAAAGCGCGCGAAGCCTCACGCATGGAAGCTCTGAAACAACGCGAAGACGCACTCGCCGCCAATAACGCGAAATCGGCGTTCCTCGCCACAATGAGCCACGAAATTCGCACGCCGCTTAACGGCGTCATCGGGCTGGCGGAAGTTCTCTGTACAGAGGACTTGCCGGAGAAAAGCGCCCGTCACGCCGAAACCATTCACAGCTCCGGTATCACGCTGCTTCAGCTGCTCAACGACATTCTGGACATTTCGAAAGTCGAGGCCGGCCGGCTGGAGCTTGAAGACGCGCCGTTCAATCTCGACGATATCGCGCGCAAGATCGTCAATCTTCACACGCCAAAAGCGCGAGAAAAAAGTATCGATCTTGAGTTTGAAGTCGATAGCGATACAGCGCGTGTTCGCATGGGCGATGAACACCGCGTTGCGCAAATTCTGCACAACCTTGTGGCAAATGCGGTAAAATTCACAGATCGGGGCCGCGTCTCGGCGCGCATAAAAGACGATGGCCGCGAGGGCTGGCTTCGCTTCGAAGTGCAGGACACCGGCATCGGCATGGATGAGGAACAGGCGGAAAAGATATTCCAGCCATTCGCCCAGGCCGACAGCACGATTACACGAAAATTCGGCGGCACGGGACTCGGCCTCTCGATTGTGCAGGGCATTGTCGACGCCATGGGCGGGCGCGTAGCCGTTCAATCGAAAATAGGCGCCGGAACAACGATTACGGTCGCTGTCCCGCTGCCCGCGACAACCGCCAAAACGACGTCAGATCAAGCCGGCGACACACGCGACACAGACAATGATCTATTCAGCTCACTGAGCGTTCTTGTCGTTGACGACAATCACGTCAACCGGCTCGTTGTCACCTCAATCCTGTCATCCTATGGCGTTACCGCTGTCAACGCCGATTGCGGCATGGCCGCGATTGATCTTGCGAAAGAACAAAAATTCGACCTCATTCTCATGGATATCGCCATGCCGGACATGGATGGGGTCGAAGCGATGCAGACGATCCGAAAGATCAGCGGCGAGGACACCCCGCCAATTTTCGCCGCTTCCGCGCACGCCATGAAACACGAAGTCGAAAGCTATATGGCTGAGGGGTTTGACGGGTATCTCACCAAGCCAATCACACGCGCAGCGCTCCACGAAGCATTACAACACGCAGCGGCGCCGGAAGAATTCATTCACGCCGCCGCCAGCTAATCCAACGCCAGTTATATCGATGGCGGCGTCGTTATTCGACGCCCAGCTTTTCCTTCAGGATTTTATTGACCGCCTGCGGGTTCGCCTTGCCACCGGAGGCTTTCATCACCTGACCGACAAACCAGCCCATGGTCTTTGGTTTTTCCTTCACCTGTTCGACCTGTTTCGGGTTGGCGGCAATAATATCGTCGACGATCTTTTCAATCGCGCCGGTGTCCGTGACCTGCTTCAATCCGCGTTTTTCGACAATCTCCGCCGGGTCGCCGGATTCTTCGCCCTCGAAGATCAATGCAAAGACATCCTTGGC
>CAMYNO010000069.1 GCA_947259815.1 uncultured Parvularculaceae bacterium | reverse complement strand
GACCAGCAGGCGGCGGCCTTCGGCCAGGCCTGTTTCGCCAAGGGCGATGTAAAAAGCACCTATGGAACGGGATGCTTTGTCGTGGCGAATACCGGCGACAAGCCGGTTGTGTCGACAAACAACCTGCTTTCGACCATTGCTTGGCGCCTCAATGGCGAGACGACCTATGCGCTTGAGGGCTCGATCTTCGTTGCCGGCGCGGCCATTCAATGGCTGCGCGATGAATTGAGAATCATCAAGGATGCGGCGGAAACACAGGCGCTTGCAGAAAGCATTGAGACGAATAACGGGGTTTACCTTGTGCCCGCCTTCACCGGCCTTGGCGCGCCGCACTGGGCGCCGCAGGCGAGGGGCGCCGTATACGGATTAAGCCGCGGCGCCGGGCGCGCGGAACTGGCGCGCGCCGCCCTTGAATGCGTCGCCTATCAGACGGCGGATTTGATTTCGGCCATGGCGAATGACGGCGCCGTGGTGCAGACCTTGCGCGTCGATGGCGGCATGGTCGCCAATGACTGGATCATGCAATTCCTGTCCGACATTCTGGATGTCACCGTGGAACGCCCAAAGGTTCTGGAGACAACCGCGCTCGGCGCCGCGCGTCTCGCCGGGTTACAGGCCGGAATTTACCAAGGGCTTGATGAAATCGCCGAGAGCCGCCGGATCGACGCGCGCTTTCAGCCGGCCATGGCGCCGGAGGAGCGCAACCGCGCGCTTGGCGGTTGGGCAAAGGCGCTTGAACGCACATTGTTAACCTGAGGCACGGGCGTAAATTTGTGAACAGTAATCATCGCGTCGTCGGTTTTATCGGCGGATCGGGCGTCTATCGCGCAGAGGCGTTGCAGGACGCCGAACAACTGGAAATCGAAACGCCATGGGGGCCGCCCTCCGTCCCGTTGGTGCGTGGACGGATTGAAGGCGCCGACGTTGTCTTTCTCGCCCGCCATGGCGCCGGCCACAAATTGCCCCCCAGCGCCGTGAATTACCGCGCCAATATCGACGCCATGAAACGCGCCGGCGTGACGGACATCATTTCATTATCAGCATGCGGATCGTTTCGTGAAGAGTTGTCGCCGGGAACGTTTGTCATTGTCGACCAGTTTATCGACCGCACAAGCGGGCGGGAGAGCACGTTTTTCGGACCCGGCTTTGTCGCCCATGTCTCCATGGCGCATCCGGTGTGTCCCGCGCTGGCGGAAGCCGCTGTGGGCGCCTGCGCCGCGCTCAATATAGAGCACGCTGAAACCGGAACCTATCTGGCGATTAACGGTCCGCAGTTTTCTTCGCTGGCGGAATCGAAACTCTATCAATCATGGGGATGCGACGTCATCGGCATGACCAACATGCCGGAGGCGAAGCTCGCACGCGAGGCGGAGTTGCCTTATGCGAGCGTCGCCATGGTGACCGATTACGATTGCTGGCACGAGACGGAAGGACCGGTTGAGGTTTCCAAAGTGCTTGAAGTGATGGCGCAGAATGCAAAAAATGCAGCGCGCCTGATCGAGGCACTGGCAAAACGCCTCGGCGCGACGCGCGCCGCATCGCCGCTCGGCGTTGAAACAGTGCTCGATTTTGCTGTCATTACCGCGCCCGATGCGCGTGACCCCGACATGGTGTCGAAGCTCGATGCGGTGGCGGGGCGATTTCTTAATAAAACTGCAGGTTAGAGCGGCTTGTTGTGATTTACGCCATCCATCCTTCGAGACAAAATTTTCCTCCACCCTGAGGGAGCCGAAGGCTCGTCTCGAAGGGCGTAGGAAAAATTTTCCTCAGGCAGAAGGCCATGTGATTCATTTGATTTGCAAATGGCCCTAATTATTAAACCGGAAATGCATGACGTCGCCGTCGGCGACGATATAGTCCTTGCCTTCAAGGCGCATGCGGCCGGCTTCTTTCGCCCCTTGCTCGCCATTATGTGCGACATAATCGTCAAACGATATGGTCTCTGCACGGATGAAACCTTTTTCGAAATCGGTATGGATAACGCCCGCCGCTTTTGGCGCTGTGGCGCCGCGCGGAATGGTCCATGCGCGCGCTTCTTTCGGGCCGGCGGTGAAATAGGTTTGTAGATCGAGCAAAGTATAGCCGACATGGATCAGGCGATTGAGGCCCGGCTCCTCCAGCCCCAGCGTTTCAAGATATTCGCCCTGTTCATCATCGTTGAGCTGGGCGAGTTCCGATTCGATCTTGGCGGAGATGACAACGGCGACGGCATTTTCTTCACCGGCGCGCTGTTCGACCGAGCGGGCATAGTCATTGCCGTCTGCGGCGGATGCTTCATCCACATTGGCGACGAACAGGACAGGTTTCGACGTCAGCAATTGCAGTCCGAGCCAGTCCTTGCGTTCGTCGTCGCTGATTTCCACGGTGCGCGCGGGCCGGCCTTCGCGCAGGACGGTCAGCGCCTTATCGACCAGCAGCAACGCCGCCTTGGCTTCCTTGTCCTGACCCTTGGCTTTTTTCTCAAGATTGAGCCGGCGTTTTTCCAGGCTCTCCAGATCGGCCAGCATCAGTTCTGTCTCAACGATTTCAAAATCAGCAATCGGATCGATCTTGTTTGAGACATGGGTGACGTCGTCATCGTCAAAGCAACGAAGGACATAGGCGATGGCGTCGACTTCGCGAATATTGGCGAGGAACTGGTTGCCCAACCCTTCGCCCTGGGACGCGCCTTTGACGAGACCGGCGATATCGACAAATTGCATCCGTGCAGGAATGACCTCGGCGGAACCTGCGATCTCGGCGAGCTTTTTCAGCCGCGGTTCCGGCACGGCGACATCGCCGACATTCGGCTCGATCGTACAGAACGGGTAATTCGCCGCCTGCGCCGCCGCCGTTTTGGTCAGCGCGTTAAAGAGCGTTGATTTGCCGACATTCGGCAATCCAACAATACCGCATTTAAATCCCATGGAATTTCTCGTTATTATCGCCCAAGCAATTTGCGCAAAGCGTCCGCAAACGGACTTTCAGGCGCTTCCTCTTTGCTATGGACGGTTTTCGGTTGTGTTTTTTCGGGCGGCGCTTTCGCCGGCTTTTCGTTGCGGGGCGGCGTCAGCTTTTGTGCAATGGTCGAGACAAAGCGTTGGTCGTCGCCGCTCGCCAGATAGGGCGCCGCATTTGCGATTTCGTTCAACAGGGGATCGAGCCAGTCGTGATCGGCTTTCGAAAAATTGCCGAGGACGTGACCGGTCACCTTCGACTTGTCGCCGGGATGGCCGATGCCGATGCGTATGCGGCGGAAATCATTGCCCAGATGGCTGTCGATTGAGCGTATGCCATTGTGTCCCGCTGCGCCGCCGCCGGTTTTTGCACGCAGCTTGCCCGCCGCAAGATCGAGTTCGTCATAGAAGACGACAAAGTCCTCGCCGCTCAGTTTAAAAAAATCAGCGACAGCGCGAAGCGATTGTCCGGACTCGTTCATGAAGGTGAGGGGCTTGATGATAAGCGCTTTTTCGCGGCCCGCCGGTCCCGCAAGAAATCCTTCACGCACCGTCCCCTGGAATTTTTCGCGCGGGGCTGAAAATCCGTGTGCGTCGGCAATGGCGTCAACCGCCATGAACCCGACATTGTGTCGATGGCGGGCATATTGGTCGCCGGGATTACCCAACCCTGCGAGCACAATCATGGATCAGTTCTCCGAATAAAAAAGGCGCCGGCGCAATATGCGCGCGGCGCCTGATGAAATCCGCGCGGGATCGGCGTTATTCCTTGTCCGCCTTGTCGTCGTCGGCGCCTGCTTCCGCAGCTTCGGCGCCCTCTTCACCTTCGGCCGCCTCTTCGCCTTCCGCTTCATCCGCTTCGGAACGAACGGCGGACGGCGCCGCGATCGTGACGATGGTAAAATCGCGATCCGTTGTCACCAGGGTAACGCCATCGGGAAGCGCAACGACGGAAGCGTGGGCCGCATCGCCGATATCCATCTCGCCCACATCAATATCGAAGTGGTCGGGAATCGCTGTCGCAGGCGCATACACGTCAACCGCATGTCGTACGATGTTCAGAACGCCGCCGCGTTTCAGGCCCGGCGAAATCTCTTCATTGATGAAGCGCACAGGCACTTCGACGTCGATGCGGGTTTTGTCATCAACGCGCAGGAAGTCGACATGCACCGGCATGCCTTTTACCGGATGCAATTGAACATCGCGGGGAATAACCGGTTGTTGGCCGTCTTCGCCGGGAACGTCGATTTTCGCCAGTTGAGGGCGAAGCCGTCCCTGAGAAAAAGCCTTGTTAATCTCGTTCGACTTGAGCTGGATCGCTACCGGCTCGCCGTCGCCGCCATAGAGAACGCCGGGGATCCAGCCTTCGCGCCGGACCTTGCGGGCGCCGCCGGTTCCGGTGTCGCCCCGCGGTTCGCAATGAAATACGTCTGCTTCAGCCATGTTTAATGCGTCCCTTACGCAATAGAAGCCGCCCCGGCAGGATGTTCTCCTCCGCGGACCGGCCCGGAATTCCTGAATGAGCGCGGGTCTATAGAGGAAAGGGAAATTGCCTGCAAGCAGCCAGGTGCGGCGAAATGGCAATTTTTGCGGCTATTGCGCCTGTTCGTGGTCGTGGACCCGCCTGCTGGCGGTGGCTGACCGGGTTTTTCTTAACCGATTAAGCGGCTGTGTTTCCGGGAAAACACGAACCGGCGAAGTACACAATTCAGGTCTATTTGTCAGCGGTTTGCAGGCGGCGGTGCGCAACATATGCGCCTGGTGCGGCTGTTTTTTGTCACATAAGTGAAAAAGATTCGTCACAACACATTCATCGTCAAACCGTAATGCCGCCTCCCATGTAGCCAGCGTGTTTTGTCGTGGGTTGCAGTTTGTTTTGCGCCAGCAACTTTCTTGGGGAATTACATATGGGATTGGCATCTAAGGCCCGGTCGCTTCTGCTTGCGGGCAGCGCGATTTTTTTAATAGCCGCTTGTACGCAAGGTGAAGAAATTGCGTCTCCGGGAGCGTCGAGCCCGGGCTCCGGTGGATCCGGCGGCGGCGGTACTGGCGGTGGCGGAACCGGCGGCGGCGCCGTTTCTGCTGACGTTTGCCCGTCTGGCCTCGCCAGCGCCGATACGCTCAGCCGTTCGGACTTCGCAAGCGAACAGGTGATTTGCGATATCGCCGGCACACTTCTTTCCGATCTCACCTTGCCGTATGTCGATACCGACAATGACGGCATTCCGGTTGCCTACCGTCTTTCGGGCCGCGTTGACGTTGGCGTCGACACCGGCTTTGACGGCTCCGCCACAGGCGGCGACCCGGCGGTTCTCAATATCGCTGCGGGCGTCACGGTCTTCGGCGAATCAGGCAGTGATTATCTGGTCGTCAACCGCGGTTCACGCATTGAAGCGACAGGTACGGAAGGCGCTCCGATCGTCTTCACCAGCCGCGACGATCTTGAAGCCGGCGAAGTTCTCCGCCCGAACGCTACTGGCGAATGGGGCGGCCTTGTCATTCTCGGGCAAGCGCCGATCAACAAATGCTCGACCGGTACGCTCGGCACGCCGTCCTGCTCAGACGCAATCGAAGGCGTGACCGCGCCGGATGCTTCTTTCGGCGGCGGCGAGGCAACGGATAACTCCGGTACTCTTCGCTACGTTCAAGTCCGTCACGCCGGCTTCCCGCTGGCTGCCGGTGACGAGCTGAACGGCATTTCCTTCGGCGGCGTTGGGTCGTCAACGATCGTCGATTACGTCCAGGTCCAC
This sequence comes from uncultured Parvularculaceae bacterium, assembly GCA_947259815.1. Taxonomy (GTDB): domain Bacteria; phylum Pseudomonadota; class Alphaproteobacteria; order Caulobacterales; family Parvularculaceae; genus Hyphococcus. The sequence goes on along the minus strand of CAMYNO010000069.1, from coordinate 2,989 downwards.
AACAACTCCGACGACGGCATCGAGATGTTCGGCGGCACCGCTAATCTGAAGCACATCGTGCTGACCGGTAACGACGACGACTCGCTCGACACCGACCATGGCTGGAGCGGCAACGTACAGTACATCATCGTTGCACAGGCTGACGGTCGCGGCGATAACGGCTTTGAAATGTCAAGCTCGGGTTCGGGCGTCACACCGGCGACAAACCCGACGATCGCCAACTTCACCATCGTTTCGACAACACGCCCGACGGAACCGGGCCGCGGCATGCGCCTCAACACCGGCCACATCGGCCGCTTCATCAATGGCGTTGTCACCGACTCAACTGAAGCATGCGTACGCTGGGACGATCCGGGCGACGGCAACGACACTTATGACGGCGCCGCTGCTGATCCGACCTTCAACTCGGTTCTGTTCAGCTGCCCGACGCTGGTCCGTAACGATGCGGCAGGCGGTATTGCCGCCATTGGCGCTGATGCAAACAATGTCGTTGGCCCGACCAGCATCACGACAAACTATCAGGCTGGCGCGAACGAAGTCTCACCGCTGGCGACGCCAATCGACGCCAATGCGGTCGACAGTTTCTTCGAAACGACAGCGTATCTTGGCGCTTTCGGTCCGGATGAAACGGAAACCAACAACTGGGCGACGGGCTGGACCTTTGGTCTGTTCTCCGACCCTGGCTGCCCGACGGGCACAAGCCAGTCCGGTGAACTTAACGGCGAACGCGTTTGCCTGATCCCGCCGGGAACCAAGAACGACGATCTGTTGCTGACCCGTGGCAACATCTATGAGCTTGATGGCCGTGTTGATATCGGTACCGATGTTGGCTTCGACGCTTCTGGCGGCGATGCAGCAGTCCTGACAATCGAGCCGGGCGTAACGATCTTCGGCAACTCAGGTTCCGACTATCTCGTTGTTAACCGCGGTTCGCAAATCCGTTCCAACGGTACGTTGCAAAACCCGGTTATCATGACCTCTGAAGCTGACCTGAACAGCACTTCACCGTCGCTGCGTCTCGACGCAACTGGCGAGTGGGGCGGTGTGGTTATCCTTGGCCGCGCGCCGATCAACAAATGCTCGACCGGTACGCTCGGTACGCCGTCCTGCTCTGATGCAATCGAAGGCGTGACCGCGCCGGACGCAGCCTTTGGCGGCGGCGTTGCGACGGACAATAGCGGATCGATCATGTACACGCGCGTCATGTTCGCCGGCTTCCCGCTGGCCGCTGGCGACGAGCTGAACGGCATTTCTTTCGGCGGCGTCGGTTCATCGACGATCGTTGACAATGTCCAGGTCCACAATAACTCGGACGACGGCATCGAAATGTTCGGCGGCACGGTTAACCTGAAGCACATCGTGCTGACGGGTAACGACGACGACTCGCTCGACACCGACCATGGCTGGAACGGCAACGTACAGTACATCGTTGTCAAACAGCGTGACGGTCGCGGTGATAACGGCTTTGAAATGTCGAGTTCGGGCGCAGGCGTCACGCCGGCCACGAACCCGACAATCGCCAACTACACAATCGCATCGACCACCCGCGCGACTGAGCCGGGCCGCGGTCAGCGTTTGAACACGGGCCATATCGGTCGCTTCATCAACGGTATTGTTACCGACACGACGGAATCCTGCATCCGCTGGGACGATCCGGGCGACGGCAATGACACTTATGATGGCGCTGCTGCTGACCCGACATTTGAAAATGTTCTGTTCGATTGCCCGACGCTCGTTCGTAACGATGCGGCTGGCGGTCTTGCAGCGATCGGCGCAAGCGCGTCGAACGACACGACAACGGATGTCAACCTGATCAACGGCTTCATCAACGACTCGGCCGCTGCCGGGGTGACGCCATTCAGCGACCTCAACACCAATGTCGACTCGTTCTTCGAAAACACCGGTTACATCGGTGCGGTCGAGAATTCGAGCGACGACTGGTACGCCGGTTGGACCTGTGGTCTTGCCGCTGACGACTGCTAGCAGCGAACGCGGGCGGCGCATTTCGAGGGGAAGGCGCCGCCCTCATTCCTTTCGCAAACAGATTTAAGGTTGATGAAATCATGAAGTCCCATCGTAAAATAGGCGGCATGCTCCTGGCGACGACCATGCTCGTCCCGGCGAGCGGAGTGCTCGCACAAGACGACACGCCATCAGAGTCGTCGGGTCTGAATTTGCCGGGCCCGAATTATGTCATTACTGACCAAATCGTTGTCCGCGGCAGCAACATCCCGGATCCGCAAAGGGCGACATCGCAAGTTGCAACTTTTCTTGGTGCAGAAGATCTTGCCCGTCAGGGCGATGCAAATGCCGCCGAAGCGTTGAAACGCCTCAGCGGTCTTAGCGTTATTGGCGGGAAATACGCATATGTTCGCGGTCTTGGCGACCGCTACTCCGCCGCGCGCCTCAATGGTTCGCCGCTTCCGAGCCCGGAACCGCTCAAGCGTACTATTCCGCTCGACCTGTTCCCATCGAACATTCTGAACGGCGCCGCCGTGCAGAAAACCTATTCGCCGAATTACCCCGGTGAGTTCGGCGGCGGGATCATTGATCTCGAAACATTGCGCACGCCGGATGAGAACTTTCTCAACATCAAATTCGGCATCGGCGCCAATCTCGTCACAACCGCATCGGACGGCCTTTTCGTTCAGGGCGGCGATCTGGACTGGCTTGGCTATGATGACGGCCTTCGCAGCGTGCCTGGTCCGCTTCAGGCGGCTATCGACGCTGGCGTCGCGCTTGATGACGACGACGGTTTGACTGCGCTCGGTCTGACCCAGGAACAAATCGGCGAAAGCCTCGTCAATTCGCCGCTCTCTGTCATTCAACAGGGAACGCTCGGGCCGAACTATGAAGGCTCGATCGATGGCGGCGCTGTCTGGGATTTCGATAACGGCATGACCTTCGGTCTGACCGGCGTTATCGGCTACAAGCAAGACTGGACGACGGAAGATTCGGTGCGGCAGCTCGCCAACACGCAAATCATCGG
>CAMYNO010000068.1 GCA_947259815.1 uncultured Parvularculaceae bacterium | reverse complement strand
CCGAGGACTTCCGTTACATGCGTAATACGGCGTGAGCCGTCGCGAAGACGGGCCGCCTGGATGATGACATCAATGGAGCCAACGATCATCTCGCGGATCGTTCGGGACGGCAGGTTGTAACCGCCCATGGTGATCATGGATTCAACCCGCTGCAATGCTTCGCGCGGGCTGTTGGCGTGCAGCGTGCCCATCGAACCGTCGTGACCAGTGTTCATGGCCTGAAGCAGGTCGAACGCTTCCGGGCCACGAACCTCACCCACGATGATACGTTCAGGACGCATCCGCAGGCAGTTTTTAACAAGATCGCGCATTGTGACCTCACCTTGTCCTTCAAGGTTTGGCGGACGCGTTTCAAGACGCACCACATGCGGTTGTTGCAGTTGAAGTTCCGCAGCGTCTTCGCAGGTAATGACCCGCTCATCATGCTCAATGAAACCGGTCATACAGTTCAGGAGTGTCGTTTTACCTGAACCGGTGCCGCCGGAAATCAGCGTGTTGATGCGGCAGGCGCCAATGATTTCCAGAACCTTTGCGCCTTCTGGCGAAATCGACCCGAAATTCATCAGGTCGTTCATCGTCAGCTTGTCTTTTTTAAACTTCCGAATGGTGAGCGCGGCGCCGTCAATAGAAAGCGGCGGCGCAATAACGTTGACCCGCGAGCCGTCGGGCAAACGCGCGTCACAAATCGGGCTCGCTTCATCGACGCGGCGGCCGATCTGCGACACGATCCGCTGACAAATATTCATCAGCTGGCCATTGTCGCGGAAACGCACATTCGTCAGCTGGATCTTGCCGCCAACCTCGATGAATACGCGGCTGGCGCCATTGACCATGATGTCGGCGATATCGTCGCGCGCCAACAAGGGCTCAAGCGGGCCGTATCCCAGAACGTCGTTGCAGATATCCTGAAGCAGTGCTTCCTGCTCTGCGATCGACATCTGGACGTTCTTGATCGAGATGATCTCGTTGACAATGTCGCGAATTTCTTCGGCTGCAGCTTCCGTATCGAGCTGCGCCAGTTGCGACAGGTCAATCGTATCGATCAACGCGTTAAAGATCGTCGTCTTGGTCTGAAAATACTCATCCGTACGCCCACCGATTTCCACCGGTTGCGCTTTTTTGCCGTCACCGGAAGGAGAAGCAACGCGCGGCGGCGCCGGCGCTGCTTCTTTCGGTTTTGATTTCGACGCCGGTTTTGGCGCAGGACTTTTCGCCGCTGGCTTTGGCGCAGCAACGGATTTTTTCACTGGCGCCGCTGGCGGCGCAGCGGGCGCATCTACGGGAGCGGATCTACGTCCGAACATAATTGCCGCCTACCGTTTCTTCTTAAAGAGGCCAGATAAAGAAAACTTCGGTCGCGCGATGCCCGCATCGGATTTGCCGATTAACTCAGAAGCAAGGTCGCGGAACGTGCTCGCCGTTTTCGATTTCGGGCTGATTTCCACAATCGGCGCTGCATTCGTTGCGGCCGCGCCGAATATTTGCGGCTCCCAAGCGAAAACCTGCTTGGGCTCAAGGCCGACATGTTCCGCGAACTGCTCCGGGCGCACCGGCGACATTTTTGAGTCAAACTGGTTGATGATCAGCGTTGGCGGCGCATCGTTGGGACGAGCCGCGCTCAGGATATCGACCAGTTGCTTGGTGTTTCGGAAGGCAGCCAGGTCAGGCGTCGCGGTGATGACGATTTCATCCGCCGTCGTCAGCAAGCGTTTCGACCACCCGCACCAGACATGAGGAACATCAACCACAACCGTCGGCGCTGTCGAGCGCACAACGTCAATCACAGTTTCATACGCCTGATCGTCGACGTCATAATCGCGGTCGAGAACGCTTGGCGCGGTGAACAAGCTGAGATGTTCGGTATGCTTTTGCAGCAGGCGATCAAGCAACACATCGTCAAGGCGCTCAGGCGAGCTCAGCGCTTCGTAAAGGCCTGCTGATGCTTCCTGATCGAAGTCCAGCGACGCTGTACCAAACGGCAGGTCGAGGTCGAGCAAGACCGTATCCGAACGATAGTCCTCAGCCGCGCACCAGGCAACGTTGTGGGCAATCGTCGACGATCCGACACCACCGCGAGCGCCAACGAATGCGAGCGTGCGGCCGATCGGCGGCGCCGACGGGTCGATGTAAAGATCGGCAATCGCCTTGATGATCTGCAGCGGCGATTGCGGACGAACGATATATTCGCTGATGCCCTGACGGATAAGCTCACGGTAAAGAATAATGTCGTTGACCTGGCCGATGATGACGACTTTGGTCGACGGATCGCATACCTCGGCCAGCTCCGCGAGTTCTGCGAAGATTTCAGTACCGGTGGAGAGCGTTTCAAGAATAATCAGGTTGGGCGTTGCAATAGTCTGGAATTGATTGACTGCTTTCGCAATGCCACCCATGTGCATCGTTAAATGCGCTTTTGAGATACGACGGTCGACCGACGCTTTTTCAATCAGCGCCGTCGTCGCCGGCGTCTCGCAGAACGCGTGAATGGAAATACGCGGAACCGGGCGGTGATCGACTTCCGTTTCACCGAGGTCTGTTACTTCCCCGCCAAATTCGCTGGCGTCAAGAACGCCGCCACCTGCCGCGACAAGCGCGCCAACGGTCTCAGCGATCTCCGGCGATGAAGTCGGCGCCGCCAGCGGTTCCTCGACTGGTTCTTCCGCAACGGGAACGTCCTCTTCAACGGACTCATCAGCGAAATCAGCGGTAAATTCTTCAGCAGAGAAATCATCATCACCGTCAAGCGCAGCGTGATCTTCCTCGCCGAGATCGGTGTTGGCAAAATCATCTTCCGAGAAGGAGGCGTCGATATCGTCTTCAAACTCACCATCGATGTCGAGGAAGTCTTCGTCGTCGAAATCTTCCTCGCCAAGGGCTGCAAGCTCTTCGTCGGTCAGCTCTTCATCGAGCCACGCCTCGTCTTCGAGCGGCGATTCGACCTCGGCAAGCTCCTGCCCGCCGCCAACTGGACCACCATCGGCCCCCAAACTCGCCGCGCCTTCAGCGACGCCCTCTTCATCATCTTCATGATGAAACGTCTGTTCTGCAGCGTTTTTCATTCTTATCTCCTTGCCCCCTGCTTTGACGCAGTTCAGTTCTTAGTCAGCGACCTGCGCGTCGATGTCTTCTCCAGCCGACGATGTCGATTCGCCAGCGCGATAAGCCTCGATTGCGCGCGCTGTCGACATCGCATCACGCGGCGTGATAGCGGCCGGCGCAATCAAGTCATGCGGATCGGAAAGCATTGCTGCGATATTGTTCTGCATCGCGCAGCCATAATTCGGCGAACGCATATTGCGGTAATCGCGCGAGCGCACGCCACTCCAGATGCCGCATTCGCTCGCTGTCGCCACATAACGCGTATAGGATATGATCAACTGATCGCCTTGATCGCCGCCTGTCCGATAGGTTGCGCCGGAAAGCGCTTCCCATGAGACGCCGGCATCGTTCAATGCCTGACGGATATCTGCAGCAGCCTCGTGACCGTCAGCGTCGGCAAATCCAGACGGCGCCGTAATCGTCAACGGACCATGTCCATTGACAAGATAGGCGTTCGCGAAAGCGCCGAGCCGTGCCTGATCGCGATCGGAAAGATCCGTAGTCGTAGCATCGGCGTCTATTGTCAGTGTGACAACCTGGCTGTCGACCGAAATCGGGTGGGTTTCCGCCACCGTCATGGCGTGTTCAGGCCCATTAAACCCGGCGGCGCAACCAGCGACGCAAAGCGCCAGCGCTGAGACGACCGTAAGAGTCGAGATGCGATTGCTCATTTTATTCGATCCTCTCAATCAAGAATGAAACCCATGGGGCCTTGAAGCGATGCTTCCCGCACGCCGGCGCCGGCAAGACCGTAACGCGCCATCATGCGACCCATGATAAGGCTTTCTGACTCACTGGCGGGCGCAAACCCTTTATCCGGCGCAACGAGATCTGATTCATGCGTCGGCTCGACAACGTAAGGCGTAACGATAATGACAAGCTCGGTTTCGCTGTTTTGATACTCGCGGCTGCGGAAGAGAGCGCCCAGAACCGGCACATCCTTCATGCCGGGAACCCCTTCAATGCTTTGCCGCAGGTCTTCCTGCAGCAGGCCAGCCATCATCATGCTGCCGCCGCTTGGCAATTCAACGGTAGTATTCGCACGGCGTACTGAAAGGCCGGGAATAGCCAGACCGGTTGTCGTGATTAGGTTGCCGTTCTCATCAACAGTCGTAGCGCCCGGCACGAAGAATGCGTTTTCCGTCGTGACCTCACTGACTTCCGTATTCACTTCAAGATTGATCCGGCCCTTGCTCAGGACGACCGGCGAAAAGCCGAGCCCGACGCCAAATTCTTTAAACTCGATGGAGATCACGCCATCGTCCTGACCGACAGGCACTGGAAATTCGCCGCCCGCAAGAAAGCGCGCCGATTCGCCTGAAAGCGCCGTCAAATTCGGTTCGGCCAAAACGCGGATCAGGCCATTGGTTTCCAACGCCTCAAGTTCCGCATCGAGAAACTGAAGATCGCCGATGGAGTTACGCGTTGGATCAGTAGGAACATTAACGTTTGCTGTATCGCCAAACAAACCGCCTTGGGCGAAACCGCCGGTAGAAAGCTGTACCGCAAGGT
>CAMYNO010000067.1 GCA_947259815.1 uncultured Parvularculaceae bacterium | reverse complement strand
GCAAATGCGCATTGGCCATGGCGCGCGCAGATTTGATGGGACCGCGATTAAGCGACGCGATGCCGACTGACGCATTATCGATAATCCGATTAATGATCATATCGGTAACGTCATCTTCAACCGCAACCGGATCGGCGGCGACTTCCGCGATCTTCCAGGCGAGTTGATCCTCGCGCTTGAGATTGTCTTTCGAACGATGAGCGTGAACGTCGTGGGTAATCATGGAAGATCCTCGTTCCTGAAGAATTGTTGTGACGGTACGGGTGGGCCGATGGGCCCGAAAAGAATTCGTCGCCTGCCTACGCCCGGCTGCGACAGGCTGTCCATGGGGAAAACCGGCGGCAAACCGCCTCTGGAAAACTTACCTCAAAAAAACAACAGCTTAATCGCCATCACGGTTAGGGCAACGTAAAATACCTGCTTAATCAGAGCCTCGCCTCGGGCCACCACCGCATTGGCGCCGAGCCATCCGCCGAGGGCAAATCCCGCCGCAAGCGCCGCCCCCAGCACCCATTCGATCTCGACCCTGGTTGCAAAAACCGACAGCGCCACAATCGAAAACATGAGGGCGATAAAGACCTTGTGCATATTGGTGCGGACAAGATCGAATCCCATGACGCGGTTGAGGATCGGCATAAGCAAAAACCCAACGCCGATTTGAATAAATCCGCCCCAGAAACCGGCGCCGACCATGAGGAGATGTCCAAGGGCGAGATTTCGAGCCGCGCCTTTGCTTTCAACCTCCTTTTGGCCGATCCCGGTCATCGTGACAGCAACAACGGCCAGCATGATGATCGCCAGCACGCGCTCAAATAATGGCCCGTCCAGCTTTGTTCCCAGTAGAGCGCCGAAAAACGCGCCAATGGATGCACAAACAGCCAATGTCGCGCTCAGGCGAAAATCGGAAAACCCCTGTCGGAAGAAGCCCCAGACGGCAAAGAAATTCTGGGCGATTATGCCGATGCGGTTAGTGCCGTTGGCGACGGGCCCCGACATGCCCAGGAACACCATCACGGGCACGGACAGGAGCGATCCGCCGCCGGCAAGCACGTTGATCCAGCCTGACACGACACCAGCGCCAAAAAGCAATCCGGCTTTCCAGATTTCGACGTCCAAAACCGCCTCCTTCGCCTGAGCGCCGTGTTGACGGAACCCACCCGTATTGCAAGCGCTAAGCGCGGAACAGCCAGAATAAGTGGGATTAACCCCACATTTTCTGGTTTGCTTTATGAGAATTCGTGCCTATAGCCTATCCATTAACGTTTTTGATGTGAATTTAACCAAGATAATGGGCGCATTCCCACGATGAGTGAAATTGAGGCAATCGTTGCGCAGGCAAAGGCCGCCGCTGAATCGGCCGGCCTTTCGCTTTCCACTATCTCCCGGAAGCTGTTTAACGACGGCAAGGCAATCTCGCGGCTTGAGGCAGGCGGACAGTGCACGCTGAAAACGCTCGAAACCGCCAAGGCCCGGCTTGCCGCCTTTGAGTCCGGACAGGCGGGCGGCGCTCCCTCAACGCACAACCCGGCTGATAGCGACATACTCGTCAGTAAACGGACGATGACTCACCTCGACCGGCTTGAGGCCGAAGCGATCCACATCATGCGGGAGGTTGCCGCCGAAGCGGAAAAACCGGTGATGCTCTATTCGGTCGGCAAGGACTCCGCCGTTATGCTGCATCTGACGATGAAGGCGTTTTATCCTTCCAAACCGCCCTTCCCGGTCATGCATGTGGACACAACCTGGAAGTTCCGTGAGATGATCGAGTTTCGCGACGAAACTGTAAAGCGCCTGGGGCTCGATCTGATCGTTCACATCAACCAGGAAGGCGTCGAGCAAGGCATCGGCCCCTTCACCCATGGCAGCGCACTGCACACGGACATCATGAAGACGCAGGCGCTAAAACAGGCGCTCGATAAGCACGGGTTCGATGCTGCATTCGGCGGCGCCCGCCGCGATGAAGAAAAATCGCGCGCCAAGGAACGGATTTTCTCTTTCCGTTCGGAAGGCCATCGCTGGGATCCGAAAAATCAGCGCCCGGAGCTTTGGTCGGTTTACAATACCCGCATCAACAAGGGCGAATCGATCCGCGTCTTCCCGCTTTCCAACTGGACCGAACTCGATATCTGGCAATATATCTATCGCGAAAGCATACCTATTGTTCCGCTTTACTTCGCGGCAAAGCGCCATGTGCTGGAGCGCGACGGTACGCTCATCATGGTCGATGACGATCGCATGCCGCTCAATGGCGACAAGCAGGAAGAGAAAATGGTCCGCTTTCGAACGCTCGGCTGTTACCCGCTGACCGGCGCCGTTGAATCCACGGCGACGACATTGCCGGAAATCATACAGGAGATGCTGGTGTCGCGCTCTTCGGAGCGTCAGGGACGCGTTATTGACCATGACCAGTCCGCTTCCATGGAAAAGAAAAAGCAAGAGGGATATTTCTAGGATGTCCGCTGTCGCCCTCACCGAAAATGAAAACGTCCTCGATTATCTCGCTGCGCATGAGAATAAGGGGTTGTTGCGCTTTATCACTTGCGGGTCTGTCGATGACGGCAAATCTACGCTGATCGGCCGCCTGCTTTACGATTCAAAACTGCTTTATGATGACCAGCTCGCCGCCCTTGAAAGCGACACCAAAAAGCACGGCACGCAAGGAGAAAAAATAGATTTCGCGCTGCTCGTTGACGGGCTGGCGGCGGAGCGCGAGCAAGGCATCACCATCGACGTCGCCTATCGCTTCTTTTCAACGGAAAAGCGCAAATTCATCGTCGCCGATACGCCGGGCCATGAACAATACACCCGCAATATGGCGACCGGCGCGTCTACCGCCGATCTCGCCGTCGTCATGATTGACGCACGACGGGGCGTTCTGACGCAAACGCGGCGCCACAGCTATATCGCCTCGCTGCTCGGGATTCGTCATATTGTCGTCGCCGTCAACAAAATGGACCTCGTCGACTTTTCCGAAAGCGCGTTCCGCAAAATTGAGAGTGACTATCTCGATTTCGCCAGGCAGTTGGGATTTGACTCTATCGTTGTCATGCCCTTGTCGGCGCTGGACGGCGACAACATCACAAGCAGAAGCCGGAAAACGCCGTGGTATGACGGCGCCGCTCTGTTGCCTTATCTCGAAACGGTCAAAGTACGCAGCGACTCGTCGGAGAAACCGTTCCGTATGCCGGTGCAATGGGTGAACCGGCCCAATCTCGATTTTCGCGGATTTTCCGGAACAATCGCGGCGGGAACCGTCAAGCCGAGCGATGAAATCGTTGTCGTTCCGTCGGCGAAGCGCTCACGCATTAAATCAATCGTCACGATGGACGGCGAGATGGACGAAGCCGGCCCGGACATGGCAGTGACGATAACACTGGACGATGAAATCGATATTTCCCGTGGCGATGTACTATGCGCCGGGAATGCGCCGGCCGAGCAAACGGATCAATTCGCGGCGCATTTATTGTGGATGGCCGAGGACAAACTTTACCCCGGGCGGCAATATCTCCTCAAAACCGCGAACCGCATCGTCTCAGCGACAGTTACGGAGCTGAAACACAAGGTCAATGTCAACACACTCGAATGTATGTCGGGAAAGACGCTGGAGCTGAACGAGGTCGCGTTCTGTAACTTCTCGCTCTCCGCCCCGATTGCGTTTGATCCTTATAAAGAGAACAGGCGTACGGGATCGTTTATCCTCATCGACCGGCGCAGTAATGCGACCATCGGCGCCGGCTTGATCGATTTCTCCCTGCGTCGCGCACAGAATGTTCACTGGCAAGATCTCGACGTCGATAAAAAGGCGCGCGCTACTGCAAAACACCAACGCCCCTGCGTTTTGTGGTTTACGGGCCTTTCCGGTTCCGGCAAGTCAACCGTCGCCAATCTCGTTGAAAAGCGCCTTCACGATCTTGGCCGGCATACCTATACGCTAGACGGCGATAATGTACGCCACGGGCTCGACCCGGTCGGCATTGGTGAAGCCGAGATCCTTGTTGAGCCCGTG
>CAMYNO010000066.1 GCA_947259815.1 uncultured Parvularculaceae bacterium | reverse complement strand
GCGCTGTAAAAGAGGCTGTTTCACTACCGGTTATCGTCAATGGCGATATTGTCGATACGTGTTCTGCGCGCGAAGCGCTCACCCAATCCGGTGCGGACGGCGTCATGATTGGCCGCGCTGCGCTGGGGCGTCCCTGGCTGGCCGGCGCCGTTGCAAACGCGCTCAATGCCGATACTGGCGCTGAAGCGCATCCGACAGCCGCGCAGCAATGCGAGATTGCGCTCACCCATTACCGCGAAACCATTGCGCATTATGGTGAGCCGCTTGGGGTTCGAATGGCGCGTAAACACTTGGCGGCCTATATTGAAGTTGCACCGGTGGAAATTAGCCCGGAGGCGCGCAGGTCTATCCGCTCAGCGATTTGTCGTCTGGCTTCGCCACAGCTTGTCATTGAGAAACTCGCAGCATTCTACCGCGAACCGGCGGCGGTGCTTGTTCGAGGCGCGGCGTGATAGAATCACGGCGTATTTCGCGCTGTTTCATTTTGGCAACATAGTTGTTGATTTTTTGCAACAATGGCCGCATCGTAGATTCCTGCGCCCCTGAAACCCGCTTGGTTTGGCGATTGCAGACCAGAGTGTTGCTCTACGATCACGCGGGATTTCGTTTCAGAATGGCGCAAGTCGGGGGCATGAGTGTTGTGTTGAATTCCCGCTGGACCGCGTAAGTTGGCTAAAGAAGAAATCAATACCGTCGGCGTCGACGATAGATTAACGCGCCCGGATGTGGAGCGCGGCGTGACGGCGCGTCGAATTTTGCCGCAATGGGCGCTTTCGAACACGACGGCGGCGGCGGCGCTGATCAGCGCGGCGGCGTTTGCATTCTTTACAACATGGTTTTTGATGTCGCCGCTGGTCGAGCAAGTCGACCGCACATTCCTGACCACCATGGTCATCGGCAATGTCGTCATTGCGACAGGCTTTGCGGTACTGGTCGGCGTACGCCTTTGGCATGTGCTGGCGGAACGGCGTCATCATCGCGCCGGGTCGCGTACGCACCTCCAGCTAGTTGGCGTCTTCTCATTGCTGGCGGTGATTCCGGCGATCATCGCTTTTCTTTTTGCATTCACGATTTTGCGGACGAGCCTGAACGATGTCTTCAGCGAGCGTATCGACAATTACCAGAACACGGCGCGTGAACTGGCGAATGCCCTTTGGCAAAATGAGACGAACGCCGCCGGCATTAACCTCAATCAGATTGAATATGATTTGGATCAGGGTGCGGCCTTCGGCGTGACGGCGGCGACCCCGATAAGCTTTCGGCGCGCGCTTATGGAGCAGGCGCTGGTGCGCGACCTTGCCGCTATCATCGTTCTTGACGGGAACCGAAATATTATCGGGCGGGTTGAACTTACGGACGCGGCTTTCGCACTGCCGCCGCAGGAGGTGTTCGACCGCATCGACATAGCCGCCGCGAATGATCGGCCGCGTCAGGAGTGGGGGAATTTCGACGCCAACAACGAGCAGGCGTTTGATCTCTATCGCGGTATATTGAAAATCAACGCTTACGAAGGCGGCTACCTCGTAACGTACAAGGTTATTCCAACAGCAATCTCCAACCGCCTGCTTGCTGTGCGCAATATCCGCGATGATTGGGCCGAGGCGACAGCGACGCGCGCCAGGCTCGAGCGCGTATTTTTCGCCGGCTACATTGTACTCGCGGTCATCATTCTCTTCGGGGCGATATGGGCGGCGATCTGGGCTGCGACCAGGCTGGTGCAACCCATCGGGCGGCTTGTAAAAATGGCTGAGCGGGTTTCCGGCGGCGAACTGAACGCGAGGGTCGAAGTCTTTCGCGAAGATGGCGAACTTGGCGTTCTGGCGCGCTCAATGAACCATATGACTGAGCAGTTGCAGACGCAGCGTGACGATCTCATCAGCACCAACAGGCAATTCGATGAGCGCCGGCGTTTTACTGAAGCGGTTTTGTCCGGTGTTTCCGCGGGCGTTATCGGGCTTGCCGCGAGCGGCAGGATTACGATTGCCAACAAGTCCGCCGCGCAATTACTCGGTCAGGAGCCGGGGCAAATCATTGGCCGCTGGATCCATGATGTGATGCCCGAGATATCAGGGCTTATGGCGCAGGCCGCAGCGTCTGACGAAACTGAAACCGGCGATCAGATTGAATTGCATCGCGACGGCCAAATGCAGAGCCTCAATGTCCGCATTGTGAAAGACCGGTTCAACGATGAGAATCGTTTTGTTGCGACGTTCGATGACATTACCCAATTGATTTCTGCGCAGAGAAACGCTGCCTGGGGCGACGTGGCCCGGCGCATTGCGCATGAGATCAAAAACCCGTTGACGCCGATTCAGCTTTCCGCTGAACGGTTGCGCCGTAAATATCTTGACGAAGTTACCTCGACGCCGGAAGTTTTTGATAAGTGTACGGAAACAATCATACGCCAGGTCAACGATATTGGCCGCATGGTCGATGAGTTTTCCTCTTTCGCCCGCATGCCGAAACCGGTCATTGGTCGCGAAGATTTGCGCGAACTGGCGCGTGCGGCGGTATTTCCACAAAAGGTTGCCTTTCCCGATATAGATTTTGAATTTGAAACTGACGAAGAGCCGAGTTTTGTCGATTGCGACGGACGCTTGATTGTGCAGGCGCTATCGAACCTTCTGAAAAATGCTGGTGAATCTGTCACAGCACGGGCTGCTGAGCCGGGATACGGATATCCGGGACGCGTTCGCGTTGAAATCAAAAATAGCGACAAGATCGCAGCAATTCACATTCTCGATAATGGGCTCGGTTTGCCGTCGAAGGAACGACATCGTCTTACCGAACCCTATATGACGACGCGCGCAAAAGGCACCGGCCTCGGGCTCGCGATCGTTAAGAAGGTGGCGGAGGAACATGGCGGCTCGCTGGCGTTTGCCGATGATGGCAGCCTCGGGCCGCGCGGCGCGCGCATGACTTTAACATTGCCGCGTGTAGAAGCGATGGAAAGCGAAATACCGCAAGCGGCGGCGGCGGAGTGATCTCGGGATCAAAGGGAAAATAGTATGAGCATCGATATTCTGGTCGTAGACGATGAAGAGGACATTCGTGACCTCGTTTCCGGCATCCTGGAGGATGAAGGCTTCAGTCCGCGCACCGCTCACGATGCGGGCTCGGCGCTTGCTGCGGTGCGCGAGCGCGTGCCGGCGCTGGTCGTGCTCGATGTCTGGCTGCAGAACTCTGCGATGGACGGTATTGAAATTCTCGAAGAGCTTAAAAAAGTTCATCCAGACCTTCCGGTCGTGATTATCTCCGGCCACGGAACAATCGAAACCGCTGTCGCTGCGATTAAAAAGGGCGCATACGATTTTGTCGAAAAGCCCTTTAACGCAGACCGGTTGGTGCTTGTTGTTAATCGCGCATTGGAGGCAATGAGGCTAAGGCGGGAAAACACGGAACTGCGCCAACGCACGCCCGATTGGGGATTGATCGGCTCATCGCCGGTGGTTGCTTCATTGCGCAGTATAATCGAACGTGTCGCCGATGCGCGATCGCGAATTCTTATTTCGGGTCCGCCGGGATCGGGGAAAGAAGTCATTGCCCGAATGATCCATTCGACGTCGTCGCGGGCAGCGCAACCGTTTATCGTGGTAAGCGCAGCGACGATTTCACCGGAAAACATGGAGCAGGAACTCTTTGGCATAGAGGGAGATGATGGCGGCCCGCGCGCTGTAGGCTTGATGGAAAAAGCCCATGGCGGCACGCTCATGTTCGATGAGATCGGCGACATGCCGTTGGAAACGCAAAGCAAAATATTGCGTGTGCTGATTGATCAGCGCTTCAAGCGCGTCGGCGGCCAGAGCCCGGTATCGGTTGACGTGCGCATCATCTCGACAACGTCGAGCGACTTGTTGGCGTCGGCGCAAGAAGGTGCGTTTCGTGAAGACCTTTATCACCGACTTAATGTCGTGTCCGTTGCGGCGCCGGGGCTGGATGAAAGGCGGGAAGATATTCCCGCGCTTGCCGCCTATTTCGTTGACAGGATTGCCCGTGCGTCCGGTCTACCCAAGCGACCGTTTTCCGCAGAAGCCATGGCCGCTTTGCAAACCTATCACTGGCCCGGCAATGTTCGCCAACTCAGAAACGTAATTGAGCGGACGCTGATTTTGATGCATCGTGATCCGGATACGGATATTTCCTGCGAAAAGCTGCCGTCGGAAATTATGGACGCCGGCTTGTCGATCCCGGCCGGCGAGGGGCTGGAGCTTGTGATTTCATTGCCGCTGCGTGACGCCAGAGAGCGGTTTGAGCGGGAATATCTGATTGCGCAGATTAACCGTTTTGGCGGAAATATTTCGCGTACGGCGTCATTTATCGGTATGGAGCGATCAGCTTTGCACCGCAAGTTGAAAGCGCTTGGCGTTAACGGACAGGCGCGCGCGGAAAGCGCTTGATCCGACGCGTGATTCATGAGATCGGGCGCCCTATGAAGGCGCGTTTGACATGAGAATAGTTGTTTGCGGCGCAGGGCGCGTTGGCACCGGGATCGCCCGGCGCCTGTCGCGTGAAAAAAACGACGTAACCGTGATTGATCAGTCCAAGGAACTGATCCGCATGGTCGCCGAACGGCTAGACGTTCGCGGCGTCGTCGGCAACGGCGCATACCCGGAAATATTGGAAGAGGCTGGCGCCCGCGAGGCGGACATGCTGATCGCGGTCACCCATTCCGACGAAGTCAATATGACGTCGTGCCAGATCGCCCATTCGCTATTCAAGGTGCCGACGAAAATCGCACGCATTCGCGCACAAGGTTATCTCGATGCGCGCTACTCTGACCTCTTCTCGCGCAATCATATGCCGATTGACGTGGTCATTTCGCCCGAGCGCGAAGTCTCCGAAGCGATCATGCAGCGGATGGCGACCCCGGGCGCGTTGGAGGTTAAATCATTCGCAGACGGAAAGGTCTGGGCGATCGGCGTCAAGCTTCGCGAAGACTGCGCAATAATCAATACGCCCTTGCGGCAGATAGCAGAACTTTTTCCGGACCTGAAAATCACGATCGTTGCAATCAAGCGCGGCGATCGTTTGTGGCGCGCTCATGCAGACGATCAGTTGGCGCCGGGCGATCAGATTTATTTCGTATCTGATCGTAATGACGTTCAGCGCGCTCTTGAAATAATGGGCGAGGCGGCGCGTCAGGCGCGCCGGGTCATTCTTATCGGCGGCGGTAATATTGGATTGTTTGTCGCCAAGGGACTGGAAAAGCTCGGCTCGATGAAAATTCGCGTGATTGAGCGCGATCGCGAAAAGGCGGAAGCCGCCGCTGACGAGCTTGAACGAACGATTGTATTACAGGGTGACGGCCTTGATCGGGCAATTCTGCGCGAGGCGGGTGTCGACGAGGCGCAATCGGTCGTTGCGGTTACCGATAATGACCAGGTTAACATCCTTGCATCCGTCGTGGCAAAACGCGAGGGCGCCCGGCG
This sequence comes from uncultured Parvularculaceae bacterium, assembly GCA_947259815.1. Taxonomy (GTDB): domain Bacteria; phylum Pseudomonadota; class Alphaproteobacteria; order Caulobacterales; family Parvularculaceae; genus Hyphococcus. Next base: position 405 of record CAMYNO010000066.1, on the reverse strand, counting down.
CACGATGGCGTTGGTCAACGAAGAGGATTACGGGCCGATCTCGGAGGCTGTCGGCGTTGACCGCTTCATAGATCCGCGCGCGACGACGATCTCAACCATATTACAGCATATCCGGCGCGGCCGTATTAAAGGCGTCTATTCGCTTAGTGATGGCGAAGCAGAACTGGTCGATGCTATTGCCCTTGAAACATCTTCGCTCGTTAACAAACCGCTGAGAGAGGCGAGCCTGCCGGAAGGTGTGATGATTGGCGCGGTCGTCCGTGACGGCGTCGTACAGATGCCGACTGGCGAAACGGTAATTAATCCGGGCGACAGGATCGTTCTGATGTCCATGCGCGAAAATGTTAAGGACGTCGAGCAGATGTTCCGTGTCAGCATCGAATATTTCTAACGCCACGGGAGGAT
>CAMYNO010000065.1 GCA_947259815.1 uncultured Parvularculaceae bacterium | reverse complement strand
CCGGCCCAAGCGCCAGCATACGGTTCATGACTTCGTCCGCATCGCGTTCGGGCAGCGCGGCGATTACTTTCGAGGCGTGTTCAGGCTTGATGCGTGACAGGATGACGGCGACGGTTTGCGGATGCTCATTGCGCAGGTAGCCGGCGAGGGTGCGCTCATTCACATTGGCGAGCTTGTCCCACATGGTGCGGCCGGCCGGCCCGCGAATGTCTTCAAGGATCGTATCGACCCGGTCGGCGGGTAGGATGTTTTTCAAAAACCGCCGGGCTGAGTCCATGGACCCGGTGATCGAGCCGGTCGAGGAAAGGTTGCGCACAAAGTCGAACAGCAGGCTCTCGACAACATCGGAGGTTACCGAGCCAAGATTGGTGATCGCTAGGGAAAGCTCGCGCAGTTCTTCTTCCTCAAAGGTCTCCCAAAGCAGTTTGCCGTTCTCTTCGCCGAGGGCGAGCATGACGACGGCGGCGCGTTCGGCGCCGGTCAGTTGTTCGGGATCGGTAACCGTTTTCATGGGTTAGGAGGCCTCCCTCATCCATGAACGTAAAAGGCCGGCGGATTCATCCGCATGCGCCTTAACGATTTCCGCAACCTTGTTTATTGACGATGCGCGAACCTGGCCCTGCACCTGCGCCAGGTCGATATGCTGGTCGATGGCGCTTGGTTCGGCCTGATAAGCGATTGCCGAATTGGTCGGGCTTGTGGCGGCTGGCGCTGCAATGGCGGCGGGCGCCGGCGCAGTCGCCGGGGCGGTATTGCGTGTCGGCAGCGCACCGGAGAGCAGCGGTCGCAATACAAACCAGACAAGCGCCAGAGCGATGACCGCGAGCGCAGCAAGCTCCGCCATGCGCATCGTGTCTTCCGGCGCGAAGGGATTTTGCGCCGTTGTTGCGGCGACGGCGGGCGCTTCCGCCGCAAGCGGCGAGAACCGTATGTCAACAACGCTAACCTGGTCGCCGCGCGATTCACTGAACCCAATCGCGGATTTCACCAGCCGTTCTATCTGCGAGATTTCCGCTTCGTCCCGCGACGCATAGAGGCTTTCGCCATCGGGGCCGGTTGTCGCGACGCCATTGAGCGCAACGGCGACGGAGAGGCGCTTGACCACAAGCCCTTCCTCGCGCACCGCATTGCGCACGGTTTTTGTGATTTCGTAATTCGTCGTCTCTTCGATCCGCTGTGTTGCGTTCGTGGCGGGGGGGCCGCCGGCGTCGAACGCCGCGCCGCCGGGCAGGCCATTGGCGACGGAAATGCCGGACGCGCTGTTCGGGTCGACACGGTTGGATGTTTCTTCAACCGTTGTTTCGGAAAGCACGGTCTGGCTGTCAGGATCGACGATTTCACTGGATTCGGTAATGCGGCTGAAATCCATATCGGCGGTGACTTCGACGCGTACATTTTCCCGCCCGACGATACGCCCGACTATGTCTTCGACCGCGCGGCGCAGGCGCGCTTCGGCGACGGATTTTTTCTCTTCGACCGATGCGGCAAGCGCATCGGCGCTGTCGCCGTCGGCGCCGGCGGCGAGCATTTGTCCGCGCGCATCAAGAACGGTGACTCTGGAAGGGTCGAGACCCGGCGCAGCGGACGCCGTCAGGTTGACAATCGCGCGCACCGAACGCGGATCGAGGCCGCCGGGTGCATCGACGACTATGGATGCGCTTGCTGTTTGTTTGTCGCGCGCGAATAACTCGCGTTCCGGCAGAACCAGATGAACCCGCGCCGAGCGAACGCCGCTGATTGTCGTCAGTGTGCGGGCGAGTTCGCCCTCAAGCGCGCGCAGGCGGTTAATATTCTGTTGAAATGTCGTTGCGCCGAGAGTTTGCGAGCCGTCGAAAATTTCGTAACCGACGCCGTCGCCTGCGGTAAAGCCGTCCGCGGCAAGGTCGAGGCGCAGCCGGCCAATGTCCTTGCGCGGCGCGAGAATGGATATGCGCCCGCCACGGTCGCGCAATTCGTATTCGATCCCGTCCTGTTCAAGCCGCGCGATGACCGATTGCGCATCGCCATAGGCGGCGTCGGCGTAAAGAACGCTCATCGACGGGGCGCCAACCCGCGCCATAATCAACGCCAGCGCCATGGCGACGCCGAAGCTGACGCCAATAACGACGCCGAGCCGGGCAAGCCCGAAAGACTGAAGCAATTTTGTTAGTTCGTTCACGACAATTAGCCAGCTACACGCGGGTCGCAAACACGCGACAACGCTCTACCCGGCAAAATTTGCCCTATGTGTCGTAAAGAAACCGTTGCACTGGCCGAATTGGCAAAGAAAAACCCCCGAGGATAAGGCTCCGCGGGGGTCTTCAAACGAGTGAAGAAGTTAAGGAGGGATTACCGATATTGTTGAACCCGTGTCGCCCGCAGCCCCGGCAGGCCATGTTGGTCGATGGCTTTTTGCCAGGAGAGAAACTCTTCGACTGTCAGCGTGTAGCGCTCGCAAGCCTCCTCAAGCGTGAGGAGACCGCCGCGAACGGCCGCGACAACTTCCGCCTTGCGGCGAATGACCCACCGCTTTGTGCTGGGCGGCGGTAAATCTTTCAATGTAAGCGGCGTGCCGTCAGGTCCGATAACATACGGATCTTTTTTGAGCGGCGTCGCTGTATGGTTTGCAACGGCAGTCATGCGGAATAAATCCCCTGGAAAACGCAACATATCCTGAGGACGACATTACCCGCCGCGCTTTAAAGAACGCCTAAGCGTCAAGGTAAAAGCTTCCCTAAGTGGTTGATTATTAGTGAATTTGCAGGTCGCGAAAACTGTTTCATCCGAATACAGAATGGCGCCTATCGCGCGGTTTCGGTAACGGTTTGCCAAAGCTCATCGGCAATGGAAAGAATGCGCGTGTTCGCCGAATAGGCCCGTTGCGTCTCTATAAGCGTTGAAAACTCTTGGCCGATATCGACTGTGGAAATTTCCAGCGCGCTTCCTTCAACCGCGCCGGCCCGTCCCGTTTGGGGAATATCGAGCGATGGCGCGCCGGCGGCGGATGTTAATCGAAACGTTGACGCCGTATTTTCTTCAAGCCCTTCTGCATTTGAAAAGGTGGCGAGGGCGAGTTGATATATATCGAGGCTGAGCCCGTTTGTATAAGTCGCGGTAATCCGCCCGTCGCGGGAGATTTCAACGCCCTGAACCGTTCCGGCCGGGGCGCCGTTGGCGCTGCTTGCTGTAAACTGCGTCGCGCCGGAACCGGACGTCAGCGTGCTGATATTAAGGTCAATCGCTTGCGATGAATTCGCTGTAAATGAAATCGGCATTGTCGATGCCGCAATATCTATAGTACCGCTTTCATTAAAGACGAGAGAGCCTGAACCCAGTATTTCTTCATTGCCGTCAGCAAAAGCGAGCACACCGTTATATACGCCGTTTTCGGCGGCGGTAAGCGTAAGGGTCAGGGTTCGCGCTGCGCCGTCTTCGTCGAAAACCTGAAAATGTTGCGCAACTGTTTCGCCAATGGGCGCATTTGCAGATAAGTTTCCGCCAAGCGTCAGTTCGCTCGTCGCTGCCGCAAGTGTTGGCGTGCGGTTGATATCGACCGTTTCGAGAGAGCCAAGCGCTAATCCGGATACGGTGTTATTGTTGACCGGGGCAGCGCGCAGGAAATATCCCGCTTCATTGACGAGAGTGCCGTCGGGCCGCACGGAAAAACTTCCCGCGCGTGTGAAAGAGACCGGCGTGCCGGCTTCGTCGGACTCAGAGACAACGAAAAACCCGTTTCCGGAAATTGCAATATCCGTTGTCGAGTTGGTTCGGGTGACGGCGCCTTGTTCGCTGAATATGGTGCGCGCTGTTGCGCCGACGCCGCCGCCTTCTATCCCGCCTGCCGGCGTCAGGCTCGTCACCAATGTCGAAAAATCAACGCGCGCGCGTTTATAGCCATTGGTTTGCGTGTTGGCGATGTTCTGGGATACGGCTTCGAGTTGGGCGGCGTTGGCGTTGACGCCGGAAAGGCCGATGGCGAAGAGACCGGAAAGTGACATTTCAAATGCTCCGCTGAAGGATTAAAGCGCTGCGTCAATGCGGCGGACAAGATCAAGAGCGAAACGCTGACCGGCGATTTCAATCGTCGGCGTATTGGCGGCGAAGGAAACAGCATCGACGAGCCCGCGCGTCGATATGGCGGCGTCAACGGCTTCGCCATCGGCCCCGACAGCGGCTATCTCAAGACGATAAACGCCCGCCGGCGCGCTTTCGCCATTGGCCAGTTCGCCATCCCATGAGAAGTTGTGAGATCCGGCGCCGGGTGCAACTGTAGTGGACGCGACGAGCGCGCCGTCGCTGTCATAGATATTGGCAACGGCGCCGGCGGCTTCCTGCGGCAACGCATAAGTCCAGCGCGCGGCCTCATCAGACAGGACTGCGCGATCGCTATCGACCGTTGCGACGCGTCCGACCATGGCGAGCGCTGTTTCATTGGCGGACGATGTCTGCAGCGCAAGCAGGGCTTCTAGGTGCTGGTTGGTTTGTATGGATTGCTCGACGCCGGCGAATTGCACCAGTTGTTCGGTAAATTTCTCCGTATCGAGCGGTTCTAGTGGATCCTGATTGCGCAATTGCGTTGTCAGCAGGGTCAAGAACGTGTCGAAATTCGCGGTCAGTTGCGACGTCGCGCGCGAGGATGCGGACGCTGTGGAGCCGGCGGCGATGGATGCAATGTCCATGATGGGTTCCTTAAATCTGGATATCTACCGCGCCCGATGACCAGAGCGCTGCGTATTTCGGATCGTATGTGGGTTCCGGATAGATGCCGGGGTTTTTTTCGTTGCCATCGCCGGCGGTGTCTGTGTTTTCGCCGCTATGTTCGAAGATCAGGCGCTCGCCGTCGAACTCGAACCCGGAAGAGGAGAGGGCGTTGCGCAGCGCCGCTTCGTCATTGGCGAAAAGATCCATCGCCGACTGGTTTTCGAATTTCAGCACCAGGAGGTTTTCTCCATCATCGGCGAGGCGCAGATTCGCTTCGATACGGCCAAGCGATGGCGGGTCGAGGCGCATTTCGAATTGCGTGGCGCCGCTCTCAAGGCGTTTGGCGACGAGTTGTGCAAATTCCTGCGTCGGTGCGGCCGGCCTTTGCATGGGCGCCGGGGCCTTTGGCGCTTTCAATCCTTGCGCCCGGCCGATCTCGGCGGGTCGCAGGGTTGGAGCATCGCCTTTAATCGTATGAACGCTGTTTTGCGCCGCGACGGGTGTTGACGAAGTCTGTGCTGTTTGAAGGGCAATCGTGAGCGGTGCGGCGGCGGCGCGTGGGGTGTCCTGGGGATTGGTCTGCAGGGTTTGCAAGTGAGTCGGCGCTTCGCGCTTCGTCGCCGGTTCATGGGTCGGGGCGCCAGCGCCGGCGGGCGCTCCCTCACGGCGTGCAGAGCCCACGGCGCCGTCATTTGTTTCAACGGTATTTGAGCCGACGAATGCGTTGCGTGAGGCGCCGCCATGGGTTTCCAGCGATTGTGCGGCGTTCGCCGTCAACGCGCCCATGGCGTCAGCGAAGGAAAACCCCGGTATATCGTCACGCTTCGGCGCGGATGGCTCCGGCGTTGTCGGCGTCAGAAGAATGGCGGCGGTTTCGATCATGCGACTCGTGAAAAGACTACGCGCGAACAGTCGCAAGCGCCGGGCCAAGACGAAAGACGAGCAATAACCGGTTCTTTTATTGCTAACGAAATCTAAAAAGGAGCGTATACGGAAAAAATAGCCAAGCAATTCCTGCCGGGTCGGCAGAGAATGTCAGCGGCGATGCAACTGGCAAACCAGTTGCAATAATTGTGTTGAGTCATCGCGCCTGTGGATAGAAGAAATGAGCAAAACCGCGCAGACATTACGGCCCAGGGACCGCGCAAGCGCGCGACCGGCAGGAAATGCCCGGAGTGAATTACCCGGTCGGCAATTCCTGCCGTGCGCATTTCGCCGGGGAGCGTTGCGCCCATGAGCCTTGCCGTCGCCCTTAACACCGCCGTATCGGGGCTGTTCGCCAATCAGCAGGCGATTGCCGCGACGTCGGAAAATATCGCCAATGTAAACACGGAGAATTTCGCCCGGCGCGAGGTGAATTTCTTCACAGACGCCATACCGGATCAGTTTTCCGGCGTTTCGGTCGAGATTTCGCGCGCTGGCGCCGACCGCTTTCTTCAGGGCGCGGGCTTTTCCAGCCAGTCTGATGCGGCCTCGCTTACGGCCATCGCCGACGCTCTGTCGCGGGTTGAGGGATCGCTGGGAACGCCGGGCGACAATGCGGATTTCGCGACCGCCTTGAGCGAAGCCTATGCGTCCTTTGCGGAGCTTTCCGCCACGCCAAATTCCGTTGCCGCCAAGGCGGTCGCCGTGTCGAGGCTTGAGGAGGCGTTCGCTGCATTCTCGCGCACGCTGGCCGCAATCGACAGCGAGGCGACAGCGGCGGATGCGCGCCTGAACGCCCAGAGCGCGCGGGCTAACCAATTGCTGGAAGATATTTTCCGGCTGAACCTGATCGCGCCGGATTCAAACAGCGCCGGCGACGAGATCGATGCGCGCTTGAAAGAACTCTCCGGCCTTCTCGACATTTCGGTTTCCCGCGCCGAGGACGGCCGCGTTACGGTGTCGACTACGGATGGGCGATTGCTGGCGAATGCGGGCGGTTATTCTGCGTTGACATATACCGGCGGCGCGACGGCGACGATTGCGCTTTCCACCGTCGATCCCGACACCGGGGCGCTGACCCTGAGCGCGGCGGATATCAATGCGTCGATCAGCAGCGGCGAAATTGGCGGGCTTTTACAATTGCGCAACAGCGACCTGCCGGCATTAAGAGCGATTGTCGCCGACGCCGCGCAAGGCGCGGCGGACGATATCAATGCAGCATACGCATTGAACGCCTCCGTCGGCGCGAGCGCGCCAATGACAACGCCGCTGATCGTTGAGGCCAATGGTCTGTTCACGGTCAATTCCGCGATTGCCGGCGATCCTTCTCAACTGGCGGTCGCGCGTCCGTCGGCGGGACAGGCCGGGGGCGCCAATGACGGGCGCGGCGCCGGCGCCATTGCATCGCTTGGCAATGCGCCGTCAACACAGGCCGTCACGCAAGCGGTCTCGCAGATTGGCGCGGCATCGCTCAGCGCCGGCGAACGCAGCGTGTCAGCGGAGCGATTCGCCCAGGAAATCGAACTTCGGCGCATCGCCGATGGCGGCGTCAATCTCGACGAAGAACTGTCAAACCTCATTCTCTTCCAGCGTTCCTATAACGCCAATGCGCGGGTTATCGCGGCGGTGGATGAGTTGTTTGAATCGCTCCTGAACATTTTATAACGGATAGTCTCCATGCGTATTTATGATCTTGGCATGCAGCAAATCCTTCTTCAGGGTTTTCAGAATGCACAGGCCGCGGCCCAGACCCGTCAGATACAGCTTGCATCGGGGGATCGTTTTCAGACCTACGGTGAATATGGCGCGGATGCGTTGCGGCTGGTTTCCGCCGATGGCGTCATTGCTCGCGCCGGAGCATTTGAGAATGCAGCGTCGATCGCGTTGACCCGGCTGGAAACGCAAGGGGCGAGCCTTGAAGGTATTTCCGATGGGGTCGAAGAAGCGCGCGCCGCCTTCACCCGCACGCTCGCTGTGGGGAATGCGGAGCAGTTGACGCCGGATCTGGAGATCGCCGCGCAACGGATTATTTCCGCCCTCAATGTCGATCTCGCCGGGAGCTATGTTTTCGGCGGCGCGGATGGGGCGCAGCCGCCGGTTACAGCGCAGACCCTCGGGGATATCGGCGCGGCTGCCTCGATTGCATCGCTGTTCAACGAAGGCGAGCGAACGAGCCTCGCGGTTGAGGAAGGCGTTTTTGTCGATGGCGGCGCTGTCGCCAGCGACATCGCCAGCGATCTGTTCGCTGAGCTTCGCGAACTTGCCAACGCCGAAGCCGTATTGGGCCCGTTTCGGGGTGAGCTAACGGCTGAACAGCGTGATTTTCTGATAGAGAAATCAAACACTTTCGCAGCGATTGCTGATGTTCTTTATCAGGAGCAGGGGCTTTCGGCTGTGGCGCAGGGCCGTGCGGCGGACGCGGTTGAGCGCAATGTCCGCACTCGAGAGCGGGCGGAACTGGTCGCTGCGGATATCGAAAATGTCGATATAGCTGAGGCTTTATCAGGTCTTAATCAGGATCAGCTGGCCATCGAGGCCTCGGCCCGCGCCCTTGCGGACGCTAGCCAGTTGTCCCTGTTGAACTTTATTTAATGATCGCATTAGGCGACTCGTCATAGAAATCGCGGTATCAGACAGTCACCCGGCTGCAACATTGGGTGTATAATCGTTGATGCGTCGGTTGCCGCTTTGCGGTATGATACATTTTCTGGGGGGCGCTTAACGATCTGTGCGCTCGCCCGATGACGGGGAAATCAGTTCGAGCTCGGAGTGTTCGCAGACATGAAATACATTGCTATCTTTGCCGGCCTGGCGCTTGTCGCCGGCTGCGCCACCACAGAAGAAGTCGCCGTAGATACGACCGAACCGGTCATGGAAAAAGTCGGCTATGCCGCCGGCAGCCAGCAGGACCTGGAAGTCAACGCAGGCCATCGCGTGTTCTTCGGTTATGATCAATACAGCCTCAGCGCCCAGGCGCAGGCCACATTGCAAAAACAGGCCGAATGGCTTCTCAATAATCCAACGGTCGCCGTCCAGCTTGCCGGCAACGCCGATGAGCGCGGAACGCGCGAATATAACCTCGCCCTCGGCGCCCGCCGCGCAGAGGCGACCAAAGCCTATCTCGTGAGCCTTGGCGTTCCCGCCAGCCGCTTGCGCAGCGTTTCGCACGGCAAGGAACGTCCGGTCGCGCAAGGTTCGAATGAATCGGCATGGTCGCAGAACCGCAATTCCACGACAACGGTTGCGAATGTAGCCGGCTAACTTGCCTAATATCCGGAAAAGCGGCTGATCTGCTGCGCTTCCGCTGCCGTAATAAAAAGAGCGCGCCCTTCGCGGGTGCGCTTTTTTGTGATGCGGTGTGACGTTGGCTGCCCTCGCTTTTGCGCTGGACCGCCGGTATCGTCCGGCCGTTTTGCGATACCCAAGCGAGAATGAATATGGCTCAGCAAGTACGAGAACGGACAGCGGAAGAACGCGCGCGCGCCCTTGAAGCGGTAAAGGAACTCATTCGCTGGATCGGCGACGATCCGGGCCGGGAGGGCCTTAAGGATACGCCGCGGCGCGTCGTCGATGCGTATCTTGAATATTTCGAAGGCTATGAGGAGTGTCCCGAGACATTCCTGAAGCGGACATTCGAACAGGTCGGCGGTTACGACGAAATCGTTTTGCTGAAAGACATTCCGTTTCATTCCCACTGCGAGCATCACATGGCGCCGATTGTCGGCAAGGCTCATGTCGCCTATCTGCCGACGAACAAGGTTGTGGGTATTTCAAAGCTCGCCCGTGTCGTGAATGCGTTCGCCAGACGGCTGCAGGTGCAGGAACGCCTGACGGCGGAAATCGCGGACTGCATTGAAAAAGTGCTGGAGCCCCAGGGCGTCGCTGTCGTGATAGAGGCGACCCACGCCTGTATGACCGCGCGCGGCGTAAAAACCCCCGGCGTCTCCATGACCACGAGCCGGATGATGGGCGTTTTCCGCGATGACGATAAGGCGCGCCAGGAAGTGATTCGCCTGATCGGGCTGGTCTAGGCCGCCATCAGCGCCGCGAATCTGTGGACCGCACTGCGACAGGCGTTGATTTGCGTCACATCAACCATCACCGCTTTCGCTTTGGCCGCCATCGGCCTAAAAGGCGGCTCGGGGGATAGGGCGGCTTCAGGCCGCACTTTCGAATTGTAAGGATTGCTCATGTCTTATGAATGCCTGTTGACGGAAACTGACGGCGCTGTTGGCGTTATTACCTTGAACCGGCCAGATGCGCTCAACGCATTCAACGATCAGCTTATGGACGAATTGACCGCTGCGATAAAAGCGTTCGACACAAATGATGCGATCGGTTGCCT
>CAMYNO010000064.1 GCA_947259815.1 uncultured Parvularculaceae bacterium | reverse complement strand
GCGCGCATCCGGGTTTTCCCGACGGGCCCGGCGAATGGACTGGCGCGCATTGCGCACCGCTTCATTTGTTACTGCACAGCTATTGACAATAATCGCGTCGGAGACGCCCGCCTCGCGCGCTAGCCGGCCCATCGACGCGCTTTCCAGCGCGTTCAGGCGGCATCCATGGGTAATGATTTTGGGCGCGGCGGTCATAATGCGCGCCTATGTGGGGCAAAGTGCGCGCGCGTACAAGCGGGCGTTAGAAATCAGGCCCGCCTTGTCAGGCGGAAACGGCGTTGGCGTGGCGGGGTTGTTCCTGCGGCTGGCGCGCGCCGGGCAGCACCGGCTCCGGCGCCTCGCGCATCAAGCGCATCGCCTTATAGAACTCTCCGGCATTTGCGTGGTCGAGAATACGTTGACGAAATCCGTCCCCCGCAGCGCTGCAATATTCCGCCAGTGATTGCGCGATCAGGATCTTCGCTTTTGCTGCGCCCAGCTCTCCCGTCACGGCTGTTTGCGCGGCGAAATAAGCGCGGGTTAGCGGTGTCTTGGCGTCTTCCGGCCGCATCGCGTCGCGCATACGCAGAATATGCGCATCTTCGGTGCAAACCCTGATCTTCGTTTTTCGATCGCCGTTTTCCACCAAGACGCCGTTGATCATCAATTGCTCGTGCGGGCGCAGCTTTAATATCAGTCCGGCCATGGATTACTTCCTCAAGACCGCCGCCGGTTGCTGACGGCGTCAGGAGTACAACCTATAATTGACAAACATGCAACTAAAAGTTGAAGCCTAATTGAGATGAAACTGTTGGTTGCCTAATTTTCCATTGCCAGCACGATCGAGAATCCGACCACAAGGAACAGGGCAAGCGGGAAAAAGGCGCCGATAATTGCCGGCAGAACGCCGAGTTTACCAAGCGCCAGCGCCAGATTTTCGCCTACGAAATATGTGAAGCCAAGCGCCGAGCCGGAAACCGCCCGCAGTAAAAGGACGCCCTGACGGTGAACGCCGAAGCCGGCGATAGCGCCAAGCAGCGGCATCACAAGGGTCGCCATGGGCTTTGAGAAACGGCTCAGGAAAGACGTCATCGCCTCGCGGGCGTCGGCTCGGTCCTCGCGCAGCTGGCGGATCTTGCGCAACAATTCCGCGAGGGTCGTCTGCTCGGGCTTGAGGGCCAGGGCGAAGAGAAATTCCGGGTCCAGACTGTTTGTCCACACAGCACTATCCGAGCGTGTCACGGTGAGCGTTGCTGAGTCGAACGCACGCACGTTGAACAAATGCCAGACGCCGTTTTCATACCGTGCGGATCGCGCTTCTATACCGCCCTCGGCGATGCCGAGGTCATCGACCGCATAGATCGTCAAATCACGCATCATGACGAGATCGCCGGTTTTGACCGCGCTTTCCGCATTGATAAATTCGCCGTCAAATTTCAGACGAATATTGGTTCGTGTCTCCTGATCCTCGGGAAGGTTGATCGCGAAATCATTGGCCTCCCAGTAATCGAGGGCTTCAGATGAGCGCACCGTTACTGTTTCATGAAAAATGAAATGGATAATAACGATCAATGCGCAAATGGCGCCGAAGGGTTTCAGGACACGGTTTACCGACATGCCAGCCGCGCGCATTACTGTTATTTCGCTCGTATGACTGAGCCCGGCAAGCGTCAACACGACGGCAAGCAGCGCGGCAAAGGGTGTGAACTGACTCGCGATCTGTGGCGCACGCAGACGGATATAACGAAACAGTTCTGCGACGCCGGCGCCGTCGACCTCGAGAATGTCGCTCGACTTGTTCAATAAATCGAGCATTTGAAGAATGATAACGAAGAAGACGAGCAGCCCGGTGAACCGCACCAGGAACATACGTCCCGCATAAAGGGTAAATACGCGTTCCATCTTTATTCAGCGGCCCTCGTCGCCACGCCCGGCGCGTCGGCGCTATCGGCACCGGCGAGCCGTGGGGTCTGTTTCTGACCGCGCGCCGCAACCCGTGCCGCACGGGCCTGGTCTATGGAGCCTGCGTATAGGGTGATCGAGATTATCAGAAAAACCGCGAAGATTCCCCACATCGAAATATATGGCGACATTTCGCCATTACGGGCCACGACCGTCGCCCATTCTTCCAGCAATTCATGATAGATAATCAAGATCGCAACGCCGATAACAGGTTTTAATGTTGATGCGCGCCGGCGACCGGTAACGCCCGTCGCAATCGCCAAAATCGGCATGACCAGAAAAGTCAGCGGGTGGATTATCCGCCAGTGAAACCCCGCACGGTAATCGTTGTATAAGGGAGATGCTTCGGCGTTCGGGGTGTTTAGCAAGGCGAGGATCTCGTCAAAAGTCGCCTCGCGTTCATCGCCGCCGCGTTCAGGAAATACCGCGATTGTCGGCAGGGCGACTTCAAGATCGAAGGAATCGAATTCCGAACGTTCAATAGTGTCACCATTAGGGCTGATTATCAGCGTCCGGCCTTTTTCCAGTTTTAACAGAAGGGTCGAAATGTCCGGTGTGGTCGAGATGGCGCCGGACTCAGCCGTAATCGTAGTTTTGCCGCCGTCCAATGTACGCCGTTCGAGGAAAATTTCTTCAGCGTTTCGTGTTTCCTTGTTGATGGCGCCGAGGCGAATGGTCGTTCGATCGGAAATTTCGACAAATTCGCCCGCCGGAATTTTGATGCCCAACGCGCCGCTCGTTACGTCAAAACGGATCTGGCGATATTCATAGCGTGCATAGGGCTGAATATACGACACCAGCAGGAAATCGAAAATCATGAGCATGAGCATCAGCATATAGACCGGCCGAAGCATCCGGCCGAAAGACGCGCCGCTTGAACTCAAGGCGTCGAGTTCGCTTGAAATCGACAGATTGCGAAATGCGAGCATGACACCAAGAAAAGCGCCGAG
>CAMYNO010000063.1 GCA_947259815.1 uncultured Parvularculaceae bacterium | reverse complement strand
GTCTTTTTGCAGGCAAGCCATTTTTTACACTTGCGACCCTATGAGAAAATATGTTCACTGACAAGTGTGTGAATGACTTTGATGAAGGAGAATACGCTCAAATTTGCTCTGTCGGCGCTGCTGATCTCACTTGAGTAAGCGATGATATTGGGTGCGCCGCGCGGCGCAGCTTATGGAATTTCCGCCAAACGAAGATGAAGGTGTTTCGCGGTGTTTTTGTTATGTGCCGAGGCGACCAGATTTGCGTTCATAACCATCTGTTCCCTGAACAACTATCGATTTCGGGCTGAACGGTTGTGCATGTAAAGAGGAAAGGCAATTAAAGAGGGAAGACAATCCGATGTGATTGCAGGCAATCCGTAGTCATATATAGACAACGAAAAAATATCCGCACAAGACGAAGTAAAAACAGACGGGGGCATTCTTGCCAGCAGATGGAAATCCAACGCGCAAGCGTCAAACGAAGGCTGAAAAACGGGCCGAAACCACTGAGCAAATTCTCGACGTGGCGGAGTACTTGTTTTCGCAACACGGCCTTTACGGTGTTACGCTGAAAGACGTTGCAAAACGCGTCGGCGTTCATCACACGCTGTTGCATTATTATTTTGATGACAAGCAGGAGCTTTTCGACGCTGTGTTTGCGCGCCGCGCCGCGGTAACTAGCGGACGGCGTATGAATGCGCTTAATGCTTATGACGAAGAGGCGGGCGGAAAACCTACCGTGGAAGGGGCGCTCCACGCTTTCCTCGATACGGATCTCGACCTTTATATCGAAGGCGGAGAAGGCTGGCGCAATTACGGAGCCTTGAGCGCGCAGATCGCGAACACGCCTGAATGGGGCGCCGATATGATGGACCAGCATTTTGATCCCGTTGTATTGCGCTTGGTTGAGCTGTTGCAAAAAGCGCTGCCCGACGCCGCCAAGGAAGATCTTTTCTGGGGCTATCATTTTGTCACCGGCGCATTGATGTTGACGCTGGCGCGGACCGGCCGGATCGACAAACTTTCTGGCGGCTTGTGCAAGTCAAACGATTACGCAGCCGTGAAAGAGCGCATGGCTCAATTCATGGCGGCCGGCTTTCGATCTATCTGCGCGGATCGGGCGAAAACGAATCTGAAAAAAACCGTGTAAGCGCGCTTACGATAAAGCCGCTCGCTTGCTGCGAAAGTAGCTGGTCTGAAATTTATATTTGTAGGGATGGAATAGAGTACATGGAATTGAATGAACGGGTCGCAATCATAACGGGGGCAGGCGGCGGCCTTGGCCGGTGTCATGCGCTACAACTGGCGCGCCACGGGGTAAAAATTGTCGTCAACGATCTGGATGCGGACGGTGCTGAAAAGGTTGCTTCTGAAATTCGCGAGCGCGGCGGTAAGGCGGGCGCTTTTGCGTGCTCGGTTACCGATGAAGAGCGAATTGGCGCAATGGTTGCGGAAACGGTCGAACGTTGGGGGCGTGTCGACATCCTTGTGAATAATGCCGGCGTTTTACGCGACCGTAGTTTCGCGAAAATGGAGTTGGATGATTTTCGTTTCGTCGTCGATGTTCATCTGATGGGAGCGGTGATCTGCACCAAGGCGGTTTGGGAAGCCATGCGGGCGCAGAGTTACGGGCGGATCGTCATGACGACATCGTCCTCCGGGCTTTACGGAAATTTCGGCCAGGCAAATTATGGCGCCGCCAAGATGGCGCTTGTCGGCCTGATGCAAACCCTCGCGATTGAAGGCGAAAAATACAATATTCGCGTCAATTGCCTCGCGCCGACTGCGGCGACGCAAATGACCGGGGGCGTTCTGTCAGAGGAGGCGCTCGAACGGCTCGACCCGACTCTTGTCAGTCCCGGCCTTGTTCCGCTGGTATCTGACGATGCGCCAACCCGCGCCATCCTTTGCGCCGGCGCCGGTCATTTTGCTGCTGCGCATATCACCCTCACCGAAGGCGCTTTCATCGGCGCCGGTGACGATGCAGCGGAACGCGTCGCCGAAAGTTGGGACGCGATCACGGCAAGGCATAATGAACTCGTACCGGAATTTGGTTTCACGCAAGGTAAGCGTGAGTTGGAAAGCGCCGGCGCCGATGATGCGATTATGGCGGTTCGTTAGAGGTAGGAATATTTATCCGCATACCGCGGAATAATAATGCGCATAATGCGCCAATAAACAGCCGCAGCCGGCGTCAGATCGGCGAAGGCGTCGCGACCAGGAGGAAATGTCCATGCCGACAGGGGAAAGCGCTGCGCGCAGCGCTGAAGATCTGAAACAGAACGAAGTCAAGGTGATTGTTGCATCGTCGCTCGGCACGATGTTTGAGTGGTACGATTTTTATCTCTATGGCCTTCTGGCCAGTTACATCTCCGTACAGTTTTTTTCCGGGGTCAACGAAACCACCGCTTTCATTCTGGCGCTTGCCGCATTCGCAGCGGGTTTTGCCGTGCGTCCCTTTGGCTCGATCGTCTTTGGGCGGATCGGTGATGTTGTCGGACGAAAATATACGTTTCTCGTAACCATGGGCCTGATGGGGCTTTCGACTTTTGCAGTCGGGTTCCTGCCAAGTTACGAGCAAATCGGCATCGCTGCGCCGATCATTCTTGTAACGCTGCGCCTGCTTCAGGGGCTTGCGGTGGGCGGCGAATATGGCGGGGCGGCTACCTATGTCGCTGAACACGCGCCAGAGGGCAAACGCGGCTTTTTTACCAGTTTCATTCAAACGACCGCCACTGTCGGCCTGTTCACCGCGCTTCTTCTCGTCATCGGCTTGCGGGCCATGATGGGCGAGGAGGCGTTTGCGTCCTGGGGCTGGCGTGCGCCATTCCTCTTTTCGATTCTTCTACTTGGCGTTTCGCTCTGGATCCGGCTGCAATTGGCGGAAAGCCCGGTCTTTCAGAAAATGAAGGAGGAAGGGACTGTCTCGAAGGCGCCGCTTGCGGAAGCCTTTGGCCGTTGGGCGAATTTAAAATTCATCCTGATCGCCCTTTTCGGCGGCGTCGCCGGCCAGGCGGTGATCGGCTACACCGGGCAATTCTACACGCTCTTTTATCTTGAGCGCATCGCCGATGTAGATCCTGCAACCTCAAACATATTGCTGGTGATCGCGCTGATGATCGCGACGCCGACATTCGTTTTCTTCGGTTGGCTGAGCGACAAGATCGGGCGCAAAAAAATCATCATGACCGCCTGCGTCGTTGCGGCGCTGACGCTGTTTCCCTTGTTCAAGGCGCTGACGGTTGCCGCCAATCCCGATTATGCTCGCGCGGTGCGTGAGGCGCCGGTTACTGTGGTTGCTTACGCGGAGGAATGCTCGGTTCAGTTCGATCCCATCGGAAAGAATACGTTCGATCAATCAAGCTGTGACATCGCCAAGGCGTATCTTGCAAAAAATGGCATCAATTATTCAAACCGAAATGCGTCTGCTGGCGAAACGGCGACTGTTCGGATAGGCGAGGCGGTCATTGTCGCGCCGGACCCTTCAGCGTTTGACGGGGTGCAGCTCGCAACAGAGATTGCTGCGTTTCAGAAAGATGTCGGCGACGGCCTGATCGAGGCGGGTTATCCGAGCGAGGCGGACCCGGCGAAAATCAACCGGCCCGTCGTCATCGCGATCATTGTTGCAATCATGCTGATGGTGACAGCGGCTTACGCGCCTTTGGCGGCAATGCTGGTGGAACTGTTTCCCGCACGCATTCGTTACACGTCAATGTCGCTTCCCTATCACATCGGCAATGGCTGGTTTGGCGGTTTCCTGCCGACGACAGCT
Organism: uncultured Parvularculaceae bacterium; assembly: GCA_947259815.1. Taxonomy (GTDB): domain Bacteria; phylum Pseudomonadota; class Alphaproteobacteria; order Caulobacterales; family Parvularculaceae; genus Hyphococcus. The sequence goes on along the minus strand of CAMYNO010000063.1, from coordinate 3,390 downwards.
TTCGCCATCGTTGCCGCGACGGGCAACATCTATTACGGCCTCTGGTATCCGGTGCTTGTCGCCGGGATGACCGCCGTGGTTGGCATTTTGTTTTTGCCGGAAACATTCCGGCGCAAAATCGATGACTGAAATGAACGATCGTCAAAACTCGCGAATAAAGACCACGCGCAGAAATTTCCTGACCGCCTCAGCGGTAGCGCCGCTCGCCGCAGTCGGCACCGCAAACGCGAGCGATAGGGAAGAAGGCTCTGCCGCCATTGCAGAAGACCTGAAAAAGTACATTGGCTTTGGTCTAAAACAGTCCGGCGGACAGGGCGATGAGGCGTGTGGCGCATGGCTGGAAGATGAATTAGCCAAGGCTGGCTTTGAAACAGAGCGGCAGTATTTTTCTGCGCCATGGTTTGAAGCCAGTCATGCCCAACTTGTCACTGGTGACGCTCGCGCGCCGCTATGGCCGCAGCCGATTGTGCAAACAACCCCTGCGGAAGGAATCACGGCGCCGGTTGTCAGAGTTGATGCGCAGGGTAACGCCGGGCAATCGCTGGATGGCGCCATCGCCTTGGTCGACCTTCCTTTCGGGCGTTGGTCGTCAATGTTCTGGGAACAGGTCCGGACGCCGGTGGATGCTGCTTTTGCCGGCGGCGCCAAGGCTTGTGTCATCGTTACAAATGGGCCCAGCGGAAAAGTCATTGCTCTGAACACGGATGGCCGTGAGCCGCTACATACAGGGCCGATGGCGCTGATGGCGCCGCAAGATGCTGCGCCGTTTTTTGCGGCGGCGCTTGAGGGCCGCGAGGCGACATTGATCACGACCGGCGAGGGCGGGCGGCGAGACGCGTTCAACCTTGTCGGGCGGATTGATCGCGGGAAAGGGCGCTGGCTTGTCGTTTCAACCCCGCGCTCGGGCTGGTTTACCTGCGCGGGCGAACGCGGCGGCGGCATCGCCGCCTGGCTCCACATTGCGCGGTGGGCAAGCCGTGCGGCGCCGGCATACGATCTCGCGTTCGTCTGCAACAGTGGTCATGAATATCAATATCTGGGTGCGGAAGAGCTGATCCACAATGTAGCGCCGAAACCGGAGAAGACTGCATTCTGGCTTCACCTTGGCGCCAATCTCGCCTCGCGCGACTGGCATGACAGCGTTGGCGAACGCCGGCCTTTGTCGGGAACGGATTCGCAACGCTACCTCGTCGTCAGTCCTGAGTTGGTTTCCATGGCCAGAGAAGAATTTTCCGGCCTCGCTGGTCTGGAAAACCCTTATGGCAGTGATGAACTCTCGGCCGGCGAACTGACCAATGTGATCGAGGCGGGTTACGGGCCCGTCGCCGGTATTTTTGGCGTCCATCGTTTTCATCATGTCGAGGATGATGATGAGCGCTGCGTATCGGTGGAAGCTGTGGCGGAAACTACGGCGGCGTTTCGGCGTCTTCTGGAAGGGGCTTTAAAATGAACAGAAATACCACACTGTCTTGCCTAAAGCGGATAGCTCAATCCGTAGCGGCGATGTTCTTGCTGACCTCATGCGCGTTACCGGAGCGCGAAGAGGTCGCCGCCGCGCCTGTAACGGAAATTGCCCAAGGTACTATAGAGGGTGTGCGCGAAGGCGAGCTGAACGTCTTTAAAGGTATTCCCTATGCCGCGCCGCCTGTCGGCGACATGAGATGGAAGCCGCCGCAAGCGCCCGTCGCCTGGGATGGCGTTCGTGAAACGTCGGCTTTCGGGCCGAGTTGCGTGCAGCCGGAGTTACCGACCACCAGCCTTTATTATGATCCGCCAAAGTCGATGTCGGAAGATTGCCTGTCGCTGAATGTCTGGGCGCCGGCCGACGCGAAAGACGCACCGGTGATTGTCTGGATCCATGGCGGTTCGCTGCGCATGGGCGGGAGCGCGCAGCCGACTTACGACGGATCGGCGTTCGCACAGCGCGGCGCCGTTTTTGTTTCGATCAACTACCGCCTGAGCATTATGGGTTGGCTCGCCCACCCGGAATTAAGCGCGGAATCGGCTGACGGCGTTTCCGGAAATTACGGTTTGCTTGATCAGATTGCAGCGCTTCATTGGGTGCGCGACAATATCAGCGCTTTTGGCGGCGATCCCGGCAATGTCACAATCATGGGCGAATCCGCCGGCGCGCTCAGCGTCACCTATCTTATGATTAGTCCGCTAGCGGAGGGCCTGTTCCACAAAGCGATTGCCGAAAGTACAGGCATTCGCGCCATTCCGGAATTATCCCGCTCCGCTTATGGCATGCCTTCTGCTGAAACGATTGGCGGGACTTTGGCGGCTGCGTTCGGCGCTGCCGATCTGGAAGCGCTGCGGGCGTTCGATGCGGTGGAACTGACGGAGACGGCGACAAAGTCAGGCTTCATCAGTCAGGGAACAATTGACGGGCGCGTGCTTCCCGCGCAATTGATCGAGGCTTTCGATGAAGGACGCCAGGCGAAAGTGCCACTGCTTGCGGGGGTTACAAGCGGTGAAACGACGGCGTATCGCGCCTTGTTGCCGGCCATTCCGAACAATGCAGAAACTTACGAAGCCGCAATTCGCAAAAGCTATGGCGATCAAGCCGATGAATTCCTCAGGCTTTATCCCTCTTCCGACATGGAGCAGTCGATGCTCGATGCGCTGCGCGATAATTTCTTTGCGTGGGGCGTTGAACGCGCTGTACATAAACAGGCGGAAAGCGGACAGCCTTCGTTCATGTATGTTTTCGATTATTGCTATCCCGCTGCGAGTGAGCGCGACTTATGCGCGTTTCACGCCGCCGAACTGCCTTTCGTATTCAGCCGGATCGGCGATCCTGACGCCTATCCTCCCAATTGGCCTGTTCCCGAGGGCGAAACAGCCAGTAAGCTAGCCGCTGCGATGACGGATTATTGGGTGTCCTTTGCCGCCACGGGCGCGCCGCAAAGTGAGAATGGTCCGCCATGGCGTCCTTATTCCGACTATGAGGCTTACATGTTGTTCGGTGACGAACCGGTCGCCGGTCATAATCCGATGCCGGGCATGTATGAGCTGAATGAAGAGTTCGTACGCCGCCGCAATGAAGCGGGAATGCAATGGTTTCTCAGGGTCGGCATGAACGCCGTTCCAGTTTGTGGGCCTGAGAGTGCGTGTCAGTAGTGATGTATTCTGTTAAACGCAAGAAATAGTCCGGATCGAAAACAGAACAGCAGCTTAAATGCCCGATTTTCGTCGCTGCGCTGATCTAAATGGCTCCCCTTCGTGAACGCGTATCGAACGATTTGCCGAGCACCGAAGCCCGAATTTCGGGCGGTTTTGCAAGAAATTGGGGCATCGAGTTGTGAATCTGGCGGCGTCGAGCATTTCCAACGGTAGCTCGTTCTCGAATGGCTTCGCATTAAACACAGACAAATTTGCAGGATGAAT
>CAMYNO010000062.1 GCA_947259815.1 uncultured Parvularculaceae bacterium | reverse complement strand
GTGAACGGAAGATAGGTCATTCCGGCATCGTCCAGCGCAACTTCAAGCAGGTCGCCGGCGCCGAAGTCATAGACCGCCTTGATCACGCCGTGCGGGCGACCATCGGCCAATACCGTATGCAGGCCGATAAGGTCCGCGTGGTAGAACTCGTCTTCCTCCGTTTCCGGCAATGCGGAGCGGTGGATGAAGAGTTTCTGGCCTTTCAGGTCTTCCGCCGCATTGCGGTCGGCAATGCCGTCCATGCGCACGATCAACTGACCCTTAGCTTCACCAACGATATCCAACTGGAAGGTCTTGAGGCCGGTCTGATCACGCAATTTGCCATAGGCAACCATATCCGACGGTTCCTCGGTGAAGCTCTTCACCTTGACCAAACCACGCACCCCGTGTGGCGCGGTGACAACACCGACCAGCACCAGGTCCGAATCCTGTTTGGTTCCGTCTTTCATGATCGATCCGTCCGGCATCGTGCGATCCGACTATCCCGTATGGTTGACGACCGAGAGAATTGGGCCGGGCGTCCGCCCCGCCTCGCATCCTCGGAGGTTTACGCCTCGGTCGTTTCTTCCGCGGGGGTTTCCTCGGCGGCAGCTTCCTCAGCCGGTGCGGCGGCGGCTTCTTCAGCAGCCTTGGCCTTTTCCTGCTTCGCTGCCAGGCGTTCCTTGGCTTTTTCGCCAGGGGCGCTCTTCAGCGGCTGTTCGCTGTAGGTCCGCTTCACGACACCGGCGTCGTCGAGGAAACGCGCGATGCGGTCCGACGGCTTTGCACCCTGTTCCATCCAATGTTTCACACGGTCCAGGTCGATCACGATCCGGTCCGGATGTCCTTTGGGAACCATCGGGTTGTGATGGCCGATCTTCTCGATAAAGCGGCCGTCCCGGGGCATGCGGCTGTCTGCGACAACGATGCGGTAGAACGGGCGCTTCTTGGCCCCACCACGGGCCATACGGATTTTGAGGGACATGTTGTCTTTCTCTCCAGTTGCACCAATAAAATTTCAAACCAACTGCGCGTCCTTGCGGACCCGCCACTCAACCATTGGACGGCAGCGCTCAGCGCATGCCGCCGGGCGGCATCAGGCCGGGCGGTAAACCGCCACCCTTGCCCATCATGCCACCCATGGATCTCATCAGGCCCTTCTGGCCCAGTTTCCCCATCTTCTTCATCATTTTCGCCATGGTCTGGTACTGCTTCAGCAGCTTGTTGACTTCCTGCACGGAAGTCCCGGATCCATTCGCGATGCGCTGCTTGCGCGACGCATGAATAACCTTCGGGTTGCGCCGTTCCTGCGCCGTCATGGACGAGATGATCGCTTCCTGGCGCTTCAGCAGCCCTTCGTCCAGGTTGGCGTTCTTCATCTGATCCTTCATTTTGCCGATGCCCGGCAGCATCCCCATCAGACCTTGCAGACCGCCCATCTTGCGCATCTGTTTCAACTGGTCGGCCAAATCGTTCAGGTCGAACTCGCCTTTCTGGATCTTCTTGGCCAGACGCTCGGCGTCCTCTTCCTGGATCGTCTCACGCGCTTTTTCGACCAGGCTGACGACATCGCCCATGCCCAGGATGCGGCCGGCGATCCGATCGGCGTGGAACTCTTCCAACTCGTCCAGCTTTTCGCCGACGCCCAGCAGTTTGATCGGGCATTGCGTGACAGCGCGCATCGAAAGCGCCGCGCCGCCGCGGGCATCCCCGTCGACGCGGGTGAGCATGATCCCGGTCAGACCGACACGTTTGTTGAAACTGTCGGCGACATTTACCGCGTCCTGACCGGTCATCGCATCGGCGACCAGCATGACTTCGGACGGGCTCGTCGCGGTCTTCACGGCGGCGACTTCCGCCATCAAGCCTTCGTCCACATGCAGACGGCCCGCGGTATCGAGCATGATGACGTCATAACCGCCGAACCGTCCCGCCTGCATGGCGCGCTTGGCGATGTCGACCGGCTGTTGACCGGCGACGATCGGCAGGGTGGAGACCTCGGCCTGTTCACCCAAAATCTTCAACTGTTCCTGCGCGGCCGGGCGGTATACGTCCAGCGAGGCCATCAGGACCTTTTTCTTGTCGCGTTGCTGCAGCCGACGGGCGATTTTCGCGGTGGAAGTCGTCTTACCCGAACCCTGCAACCCGACCATCAGAATCGCGACCGGCGGCTCACCCAGTAGATTCAGCCCTTCCGGAGCGGGCGGCGTGCCGTCCTCGCCGGGGGCTGTGCCACCCAGCATTTCGACCAGGCCGTCATGGACGATCTTGACGACCATCTGGCCCGGTGTGACCGATTTCAGCACTTCCTGTCCGACGGCGCGCTCTTTCACCTGGGCGATGAAATCGCGGACGACGGGTAAGGCGACATCGGCTTCGAGCAAGGCGAGACGCACGTCGCGCATGGCCTGATCGACGTCGGACTCCTTCAGCGCACCCCGGCGCTTCAAGCCGTCCAGGACGGATCCAAGCTTATCGCTCAGTGACTCGAACATACTTAGCCTAGCCTCTCTTCTGGCCTAGAATTCCTACCCAATCCGCCCATCGGCTCACATTGCCAAACGCGCAACGCAAAACGCGCCAGTGCGCGAAACTCGCGGACTGGCGTGACCCCGTGGGACCTGATAGCCGACGGATTGGTCTTGAATGCGGCGGGTTGTAAGGGTTTGCGCCTCCCGCGTCAACCCAAACCGGACTGCCTTGCTTTAGTGTAGTCTGTGGCAGCATCGTTGCCAAATGGCCGGTGCTCGCCATATAAGGCGGGCGAAGCGTCCCGGTAAGGGCGCAATCACGTTTGGAACGGTGGCATGATCCCCTTCGTTAAAATGCATGGTCTGGGCAACGATTTCGTCATCGTGGACGACCGCGATGGCGCCCTGAGCCATGCCGGGGCGCTTGGCCGTGACACGCGCGCCGCGATGGCGGATCGCCGGCGCGGGATCGGCTGCGACCAGCTCTTGGTGCTGGGCGCCCCCAGTAACGGGGCGGCGGATGTCTTCATGCGGG
>CAMYNO010000061.1 GCA_947259815.1 uncultured Parvularculaceae bacterium | reverse complement strand
CAGGGCGCGCGAAAGAATATTGGTCGTGCCGCTTGAATAGGACCATTGCGTGCCCGGCGCATGGCCAAGCGGCGAGCGGGCCGCGACCACGCCGGCGCCCGGTGAATTGAACAGCATCAGATTGATGTCCGACCGCGCCGCCGCGTAATTTTCGTCGAAGATCAGCCCGCTTTGCATATGCAGGAGATGGCGCCAGGTGATGTTTGCGCGTTCGTCCTCTTCCCATTCGGGAACCGGCGCCGGTTCGTCGATGTCGATCAGTTCCCGTTGCATGGCGAGGGCGATCAGCGTTGCGGTCACGCTTTTCGCTGCGGACCAGGAAAGAAACGGGGTTTGCGCGTTGAACCCATCGGCGTAGCTCTCGCCGATGATGTTCCCCTCATGCAAGACCAGTAACGCGCGGTGGCCCGCCGCACTGTTGGCCATCGCCTCGTCGAGAATCCGGTTGATTGCCGGGTCGGTCGTTTCGGGTAACGCCGCGGCGGTTTGCACGCTTGCGGGCGCCGGCAGGGGTGAGACTTTTCCCTGATACGCCAGCGTGCAGCCATAGCCGGCGCGATACATCGCGCGCGATTTTCCGAGCCCCAGCGGTCCGGCGGCAATGGCGCGCTTTGCATCATGATCGATCTTGACGGAAAAGAGGTCCATCAACGGGTCGATGTCGTTAAACTCGCCGGCGATGACGGTTTGTTCGTCGCGGCCGGCGAGGAAAATTTCAGAGCAGGCGATCTTCGCCTTATAGCCGGCGCCGGTGCGGGCGATTTCGTCTATGCGTAACCATGCGAGCGCAAGCGCGATGATCGCGAGAATGAAAACCGCGATGGCGACCGGGCGGCGAATGAAAAATATCATGCCGGCAATATTAGCCGCGATCCGGCGTGAAGTTTAGAGGTTTGCGCAGGCGGCGAGACTTACAGCCGGACGAAAGGCTGAAGCGCCTTGCCGAGCATGGTCTTGAACTCAAGCGGCGCCGCCGTCGCAATCAGGCAGATGCAAGGTTCTGAACCAATCGCAATTGGCTCGTGGGTGTGGTCCTGATCGAGATCGGACAGATCGCCGGCGCGCCATTCGCCAAGGCCGTCGCGATAGGCGCCGCGCATTAACAGCGTCAATTCCTCGCCCTTGTGCGAGTGGACGGGCACGCCCTTGCCGGGGGCGAACTTCACCAGTCGCAAGACGCTGTCGCGATAGCCCTGCGCCTTCATCACATGCTGGTGCACGCCGGGGGCAACCCATTGCCACTTGATATCGTCAAGACCGCCATCCATGAAGGCGGAAAGCGCCGAGGCCGGCTTGGGCGCCGCATCGCTTTGCGCTGGCGTGACATTGGCGCCGATCCTGGCGAGAACGTTTTCAAGCGCATCATCGCGCATGGCGGCGGGCTCAGTGTCTTCCAAGAGCGCACCGCCAAGAGATTCGTATGCGGAAAGCTCAGCGGCGCAGCGCGGGCATATTTCAATATGGGACGCGATCACAACCGAGCGCGCTTCGTCGAGGCGACCGGCGGCGTATTCTGCCAGTGTTTCCGGTTTTGGATGATGATGCGGACTACTCATCGTCAAGATCCAACTCTTTTCTTACCTTTTCGATCGCGAGCCTTAGGCGCGATTTCACTGTTCCAAGCGGCAGCCCCAGCCTTTCCGCAATCGCCGAGTGGGGCTCGTCGCCGTAAAAATGCATCATCATCGCCTCCCGCTGTTCATCGGGCAGGCGCGCAACTGCATCCCTTATACGGGCGTCGCGCTGTTTCAGTTCACAAACGACGTCGGCGCGCGGCGCCTCTTCCGGCAGGAGCATCGGCTCATCGGGGTCGAGGTCCGGTTTGTTGGCCCGCCGGATCGCATCGATCCGCGCATTCCGGGCGATCGCGAATACCCAGGTGGCGGCCGAAGCCTTTGAAGAATCGTATAAATTCGCCTTTTTAAAGATTTTGACCATGACCTCCTGTGCCAGGTCGTCGGCCTCGTCAGCGCTGGCGCCGCCTTTCATCAGGAAGCCTTTCACCCGCGGCGCAAAATAGGCGAAGAGTTCGGCGAAAGCCGTCCGGTCGCCGGTTTCCGCGAGCCGCGCCAGCAGGGCGTCCATGGGCCGTTCCCCGGCCTTTTTATTTGCCTTGTTTCCGGCCTCGCCCAAATCGCGATCTCCACTTGTCTAATGCAGTCATACGCAAATTCAGCTGAAGAGAAACGCCCGGTGTCAGTGGCGGAATGATCCGGCGGCGGCGGGCGGGCGTAATGTCTACACGCAGACTGTGAGTATGTAATGCCCTTCGACGCCGCCCAAATGCAAGATCGTCCGTCGCCAGAAAAAATAGCGGTGATCGGAACCGGTATTTCCGGCCTGTCCGCCGCATGGCTCGCCGCCCGGTCTTGCGAGGTTGTCGTCTATGAAAAGGATGCGCGCCTTGGCGGTCATTCCAACACCGTCGATGTTCCACTCCCCGGCGGCGCCGTGCCGGTCGACACGGGCTTCATCGTATATAATGAGCCCGCCTATCCCAACTTCACCGCAATGCTCGATCACCTTGGCGTTTCATCGGAGGCTTCGTGCATGTCGTTCGGCGTTTCCATGGATGACGGCGCCGTTGAATATTCCGGCCAGACTTTTTCATCGGTGTTCGCCCGGCGCTCCAACGCCGCGTCGCCGGCCTTCTGGAAAATGCTGAGCGATATTCCGCGCTTTCACCGCGATGCGAAACGCACCTTGCACGCCGGCTTTTGCGAGCACGCCTCGCTCGGGGATTTTATTGCCCATGGCGGTTATGGGCGCGGCTTTCGCGAGCATTTCCTCAAGCCCATGGCGGCGGCGATCTGGTCGACGCCGCAGATGAAAATATTCGATTACCCGGCTTTTTCCTTCCTGAAGTTTTTTGAAAATCACGGGCTGTTGCAGATCTTGAACCTACCCGAATGGCGCACGGTTTCCGGCGGCTCGCGCAGTTATGTGGCGCAGCTTGCTAAACCCCTCGAAAAGCGCTTGCGGCTCAATGCCGGAGCGGTGAGCGTTGAGCGTCGCGGCGCCAAGGTTCTTGTCACTGATGCGCAGGGGTATTGCGACGCGTTTGACGCGGTCATCATGGCGGCCCATGCGGATACGGCGCGAAATGTAATAACCGACCTCGATGCGCAAGAGCGCAGCATCCTTTCAGCATTTCAATATCAGGAGAACCGGGCCGTCCTCCACATGGATGAACGCTCAATGCCACGGCGTCGCCGCGCATGGTCAAGCTGGAACTATATCGGCGACGAGCGCAATGGCGCTGTAACCTATTGGATGAACCGCCTGCAAAACCT
>CAMYNO010000060.1 GCA_947259815.1 uncultured Parvularculaceae bacterium | reverse complement strand
GCCCCCATGGAATTTTCTTACTCAGACCGTTGCAATGATTACCTGAAGCGCGTTCGCGATTTCATGGACGCTTATGTTTATGCAGGCGAGGAAACCTATTTCCGCCAGCACGCAGAGTTCGGTCCGGGCGAGGGGCGCTGGAAAATCCCGCCGGTCATTGACGAGTTGAAAGCCAAAGCGAGAGACGCCGGGTTGTGGAACCTTTTCCATCCGTATAAGGAATGGGGCCCCGGCCTTTCTAATGCGGATTATGCGCCGCTGGCCGAGGAAATGGGACGCACCCATATCGGCCCTGAAGTCTTCAACTGCGCCGCGCCCGATACCGGCAATATGGAAGTCCTGATGAAATACGGGACGCCCGAACAGCAGGAGCAGTGGCTGAAGCCGTTGCTCGAAGGTGAAATCCGCTCCGCCTTCCTGATGACGGAACCGGCGGTCGCCTCATCGGATGCAACGAATATTGAAACCGAAATTCGCCGTGAGGGCGATGACTATGTCATTAACGGCCGCAAATGGTGGTCGTCGGGCGCCGGCGATCCGCGCTGTAAAATTTATATCGTGATGGGCAAGACGGACAAAAACGCCGAACGCCACAAACAGCAGTCGCAAATTCTTGTCCCCGCCGACACGCCGGGGGTGAATATTGTCCGTCACCTGCCTGTCTTCGGTTACGACGATGCGCCGCACGGGCATATGGAAGTTGAGCTGAAAGACGTTCGCGTGCCGGCGTCCAACATCATTCTGGGCGAAGGACGCGGTTTTGAAATCGCGCAGGGGCGCCTTGGCCCGGGCCGTATCCACCACTGTATGCGCACCATTGGCGCGGCCGAAGTCGCGCTTGAAAAGATGGTGAAACGCCTGTTGACACGCGAAGCCTTCGGCAAGCCGATTTACAAACAGACCGTTTGGGAACAGCGCATCGCCGAAGCGCGTATCGACATTGAGATGTCACGGCTCTTAACGCTCAAAGCCGCGTGGATGATGGACAATGTCGGCAACAAGGCGGCGCAAGCGGAAATCGCCATGATAAAAGTGGCCGCGCCGCGCATGGCGTTGAAAGTCATCGACGATGCGATTCAGGCCCATGGTGGCGCCGGCGTCACGACAGATTTCGGCCTTGCCAATACCTATGCGGGCATTCGCACCCTGCGCCTTGCCGACGGGCCCGATGAAGTTCATTGCCGGGCGATTTCGCGGATCGAATCGAAGAAATATTCCAACCTCGCCTAGATCATCGGGCGTTAAATCTGAAACGCCCGATGATCTAGGGTTTAAGGATCGAGCCGGGCGAAAAACCGGATTCCACTTTTTCGCCCTGTGCTTTAGGCGTCCCGGCGTGACAGCCATGATGTGACCGGCCTAAACTCCCGCGATCAAATCCGGGAGGCGCGCCTGTGGAAAACCTTGAGCCGCTACAGATCTGGCTGTTGATGGGGGCGGTCGCCTATATCGCCTTCATGGCCGGGCGGGCCACAGCCAATAAAGGCGATAAGGAAAGCCGCGAAGCGCGCGCTTTTCGCATTCAGGAAAACGCCGAAAGCCTTTTTTCTTCGTTGACCGGGTCGACTGTCGAAGAGGTCGACCGTCTTATCGGTAACGGCAAAATCATAAACGCCGTAAGAGTGGTTAGAGAAAACACCGGCGCCGGGCTGAAAGACTCGAAAGATGCGGTCGACTGGCGCCGGCGGTCCATGGGAAACTGATCGTCATAAAAGGAGGCGGCATTGAGCGGCTTTAACGGGTTGCCTTCAGACTATTTCAAATTCTTCAACGAATTGAAGAAGAACAATAATCGCGAATGGTTCAACGACAACAAACAGCGGTTTCGCGAGAGCGTGCAGGAACCGCTTGCTTCATTCGTGGAAGTCATGGCGCCGCGCCTGAAGAAAATTTCAAAACATATTGTCGCGGACCCGCGCCTTAATGGCGGGTCGGTATTCCGCATCTATAAGGATGTGCGGTTTTCGAAAGATAAAACGCCCTACAAGACCCATGGGGCGGTCCAGTTCCGCCATGCGCTTGGTAAGGACGCCCACGCGCCCGGATTTTATGTGCATCTTGCGACGGATGAAGTTTTTTATGGGGGCGGTATCTGGTCTCCGCCCTCGCCGAACCTTCTGAAAATCCGCGAGGCGATCCGCGATAAGGATAAAGCCTGGGGGAAGGCGACGGGCGATGCGGCCTTTAAAAAGCGCTTCGGCGGCGTGCGCGGCGATCAACTAACGCGGCCGCCCCGTGGTTTTACGCCGGAAGACCCCTATATTGACGACATCAGGCGCAAAAGCTTTTTTGCCATGGCTGAGGCAAACCCCGCTTCGGCGAAAAAGTCCGCGCTTGCCGATGATGTTGAGGCGGCGTTCAAGGACGCCAAGCCCATGATGAAGTTCCTGTGCGCTGCGCTTGATGCGCCGTTTTAAGGAGAGAAGCGATGATCGCATCCGGATACCTGCAATTGATGGGGCGGTATAATCGCTGGCAGAATGAAAGCCTTTACGCCGCCGCCGATGCGCTTGGCGATGAGGCGCGGCGGGAAAATCGCGGCGCCTTTTTCCGCTCGATCCACGAAACGCTCTGCCATATTCTGTGGGCGGATAAAATCTGGTTAAGCCGGTTCACGCAATATCCCCCGCCGGCGGGCGGCATTCCGTCATCGACGGCGCTGCATGTGGACTGGGCCCCGCTATGCGAGGACCGCCGGGCCACCGACGACGCCATTCTCGACTGGGCCGCCGGCATTACCGATGAAATGCTGAAAGACGATCTTAAATGGTTTTCCGGCGCCACGGGCCGCGAACAGTCACGTCCGTGCTGGCTGCTTTATACGCATTTCTTCAACCACCAGACCCATCATCGCGGACAGGTTCACGCCATGCTGACCGCCGCCGGCGCTAAACCCGACGACACCGATATTGCCTTCATGCCGGGGCTTTAAGGGCGGCGTCCCGCGTCACCAACCACAGACGCGCGCTTAACATCACCGCTGCGCTTGCCAGTGCGGCAAGCAGGCCAATCCAGACGCCGACGGCGGCAAGCGTGGTGCCGAGCCCCAGCCATGCGGCCACGGTAAAGCCGATCGCCCAATAGCTGATGAAGGTCATTATCATCGGTATACGGACGTCTTTGAGCCCGCGCAGGGCCTGGATCGCCGACACCTGCGTTGCGTCGAACAGGGCGAACGCCGCCGCAATCGGCAGGAAAGAAACGACCAGCGCGATAACCGCCGCATTGGCGGCTTCATCGGCGTTGAGATAAAGCCCCGCGATAAATTCCGGCGCGAACATCATCGGGATGGCGGCGAGCATGATGGCGACGATGCAGGTCAGGATCGAGACCAGGGCGGCGCGGCGGATGCCCGGCAGGTCGCCGGCGCCGGCTTTTAAGGCAACCCGCGTTGAGCCCGCCATGGCAAGCCCGAGCGGACCCATATAGGCGAGCGCGGCGACGTTCAGCGCAACCTGATAGGCGGCGACTTCGTTGACGCCGAGCCGGCCCATCAACAGGACGGCGGCGTTGAACAGCAGGGCCTCGAAGGCGAATGTGAGCCCGATGGGCCAGCCAAGACGGGCGACCTCGCGCAGACGCTCCCAGTCCGGTTTCCAGAAGCGGGTGAATAGCTCAAAGCGCCGGCTCGATTTTTGTACCGAGGCGTAGATCGCGAGCAGTACAAAACCGCAGGCATGGGACAGCGATGACGCAAGCCCGGCGCCGACAAGTTCAAGGCGGGGAAAGCCCCAATTGCCATAGATCAACAGGTAGTTGAGAAACGCGTTCAACACCGTCGTGCCAATAATGATATATAATGGCGCGCGGGTCAGCCCGATTGACGCCAGAAAATTTCGCAGCGCTATAACGCCAAGCATGAACGGCAAACCCGGCGCCAGGGCCAGCACATAAGGCTCGCCCATGGCCGCAAGATGCGGCGACTGACCAAGCGCAATTTCAATTTCCTTCGTAAACAGAAAAACCAGAAGGGCTGGCGCACAAAATATACCGGTCGCCCAAAGGCCCATGCGCACCGACCGTCGCGCATCCTTGTGGTTGTCCGGATCGGCGCCGAGGGTTTGCGCAACCAGCGGCGTGACCGCCATCGCCGGGCCGAAACCCAGAAGATAGATGGCGTAGAAAACGACAAGGCCAAGGGAAGCGCCGGCGAGGGGATCGGGCCCGAGACGCCCGATCATCAAAACGTCAATCGTGGTGGTGGAAAACTGGATGAGCTGGGTCGCCGCCATGGGAAGCCCCAGGCTCAACAGCGCGACCAGTTCGCGCCGCCACGACGCCCAGAAGGGCGCGGGCGCAGACATTGCTGTCGTTGTCATTGCTCATACGTCGATCACTAAACCGCGTCACATCATGCGGAGGCGCGGTGTAGCGGAACGCAGCGGGATAGGGAAGCCGTCGCCAAGGCGGGCGGATCAGTTTTTTCTGAGGAATGCGCTGATCACGGCGCCGCCTTCGGCATTGGCGGACAGGCAATCGAATCCGCCGTTGTTTAACATGCTGCGCGCATCGGCGAGAGTGGCGTAGGCGATTTTGGCGAGAGCGCCGCCGATGGAGATGCGCGCGGCGCCGGCTTCGGCAAGCTCCGCGACGCTGGAGCGCGCAAGCTTGCCAAGGACCAGAACGTTCACCGGTTTGCTGACCGCGGCGCAAAGGGTGCGGACCGCGTCAAGGTCGGGAAGGCCCGGCGCAAACAGGACATCGGCGCCGGCGGCTTCAAAGCGTTGCAACCTTTCGATGACGTCGTCGAGTTTCGGCTTTTCCCACAGGTAACTTTCCGCCCGCGCGGTGAGCAGGAAACCGTTCGGCGTTTTGCCGGCGGCCTCGACCGCCGCCGCGACGCGGTCGACTGCATGGTTCAACTCATAAATCGGGTTTGCAGGATCGCCGGTGGCATCCTCGATTGATCCGCCGGCAAGTCCCGTGGCGGCGGCAAGGGCAATTGTTTCGGCGACGCCTTCCGGCGCGTCGGCCCAGCCATTTTCAAGGTCCGCGCTGACAGGGATTTCGACAGCGGCGGCGACGTCGCGGCAATGATTGAGCGCGTCTTCACGGGTAACGCCGTAATCCTCGCGCCCCTTGGTCATGGCGAAGCCCGAACTGGTGGTGGCGATGGCTTTAAATCCCAGCCCTTCAAGGATGCGCGCAGAACCCGCGTCCCAGGCGTTGGCGATCACAAACGGGGCGCCGTTCTGGTGGAGATTGCGAAGGGCGTCGGCTCTGGCGGTGTCGGTCATGGCGTTTCTCGTCTCGTCAATCCGGTTTGAAGCATTGCGTGCGGTGCGCGATAGCGGAGGTCAGGATCGCGCGAACTCTGCGCCATCCTGTCGAAGAATGAGGGCCACCTTAGGCGCAGAAGCGTAACGCCAGAACCCGGTTCTTGCGATACAATTCGAAAACGGCGTTTCGGTCGGCTAGATGCAGGTGCCTTCGTGATAGATGCGGTGACGGTCCCGCTCCAGGCATTCCCACGTTGTTGTCGTGAAATAGTCGGGAATGATGCCTCTTCCGTCCTCGCAACACACAAGCAACTCCCCGTCGTCGCGGCCCTTGGTGCACAGGCCCGGGTAGGTAATATCGTGATCGTCCCGGTCCTCACAAGTGCGCCGTGTCGTTTTGAAATAGACGAAGGGGCGTCCGCGTGAATAATCCCGACAACAAATATACCCGGATGTCTCGTCCGGAACGGGCAGGTCTATATCCTCGTTCTCGTCGTCATCATTGCCGATCGCGGGGTCTTTGCAGAAGCGCTCCGGCACGTTTTTGAAAAAGCTGTTGCCCGAAAGGCTGCACTCGCCCGCCGGCGCAAAGAAATAGTCAGTGCCGTAATGGGGCTCACTGTCCTGACAACAGATATCGGGGACACTTTCAATGTCCACCTTGGTTCGTCGCGGCGCGCGGTCGATCATTTGTTCGATATATTCCATCGCGAGCTTCTTGACCGCATCCTGCAGGCTCATGCCTTTTGGATCGACGAAATCCACCGTCGACGCGTTACAGTCATCGACGGCGTATCGATAAACCGCATCCAGCCCCGGATGAATGTAATAGCAGGGAACAGAATCATACTCCTTGTCGGGAAAGCTCCATGGTCCCGCGTCTTCGGATGCGTAGTAGTCGTAGTTGTTGACTGTAATGACCAGTTCGGTCGTTTCGTGCTCCCACCAAACGCTGTCGCCGTCAGGGAAATAGTCGGTGTCGTAATTCGCGCTGATTTCTACGACGACAGAATTGCGATCGCGCAACGGCCGATGACCTTGCGGATGATAGTGGAGGAACCGGTACTCGAATAGGAAGTCGGAGAGGTTTACAACATCGATCACCGGATCGAACGCCGGCACGCCGGCAGCTTTGCCCCCTTTGGGGAGCAATCCCGCACATACGTTTTCGACAGCGTTGCGCAGTCCTTGTGCGACATCGGCGAACTGGCCGCCATTATACTGATTGAGGGTCTCCGGGCTGCGCTGCAGGAAGCTGAGGAAGGTGCGGAGGTTTTCCTGGTCCGACGTCGCGCGGAAGGCGACGCCGACACCGTCATTCGGGTCGCAGGCCTGTTCAATCTGCTTGGCCGGAAAAGTGTGTTCGCGGATATATTTTGTATACTGAATATCGCGAATGGTCTTATCGCGCCCTTCGGCAAGAGCCGATAGCGGCAAGAGAACCGCAATCACTGCCAGAATTCGCAACATCGATTGTACTCCCCGACCCCGATTTCACGCCAGCGCCGCCCCCGGCGGTGACGCGGCTACGATATTGGGAAAAGGGGGGTGCAATCAAGCGGAGCGCCGGGCGCGGCGGGCCTGGCGGCGAAATAAAAAGCCATTTTTCTTAAAAAAGTCGCGTAATTGCAACGCGGTGCGCCGCCTCGGCCAAATTCGGTTGATCTTGACAATCCGGGCGGTCAATTTTCCGCAGTGGATAATCACGCCGAAAACGGCGCAGAATGTACAATATTGGCAGTCAGGATTGGGGCTCTCAGATGGAATTTACATGCGGTGTCGGTGAGGCGGCCGATGAGATTATCGCCCTGTTCGAAGCGGCGTTTTCCGCCGCGGAAGGCCCCGATGAAGGGCGGATGATCGCAACCCTTGTAAAAAACCTTTTGAGCACGACGCGCGATGGCGACCTTTTCGTCATGTCGGCTTACGAGGAAGGCAGGCTTGCGGGCTGCATATGTTTTTCGCGGCTGAGCTTTGCGCAGGATAAGCGCACTGTGTTCATACTTTCCCCGGTGGCTGTCGCGCCGGGCCGACAGGGCGAAGGCGTTGGGCAAGCGTTGTTGACGTTCGGTCTCGGCACGCTTCGCGAACAGGGGATTGATGCCGCCGTGACCTATGGAGATCCGGCCTATTACAGCAAGGTCGGCTTCTCGCCCATCGACGAGCGTGTCGCCAAGGCGCCGCTTGCGATGACACAGCCCGAGGGTTGGCTCGCCATGTCGCTGACGGACCGGCCCCTTGATCCGCTCAAGGGGCCCTCACGCTGCGTCGAGGCGCTCAACGATCCGGTGTATTGGTAATCTGTACAGCTTATGGCTTCGTCATGGTCACCAACTGGACCATGTTGGTTTCGCCATTTGCCGTGATGACAAAATTCGCCATGCGGTCGTCTTTTTCAAAGCCGATGCGACGCATTTGCGGCGTCGGCTGATCGCTGGCGGACTTTGTCCAGCCGCTCGTTTCCATCTGGCTCGTGACGGAATTTATGATTGTGTCCGCATCGTCATTGCTCAACGCCTGAATTGAAAAGGCGTTCTTTTGACCGGGAACATTGGTTGCAGCCATGATGTTGGCGCCGGCGGGAAGCGCGACATCTTGCGGAAACCCAGACGGCAGATCGAGCCCCTGCCCATACTGACCCAGACCGTTATTGATAACGACCTTGTCGACCTCGCTGTCCTTATCGAGTGTCACATCGGCGTTGACGCCATATTTTTTGGCTGTTTCCTCGATCCGTTTTTCCTGCGCTTCTTTTGAATTATCGCCGCCGCCGCAGGCGGCGAGGGCTGTCGCGCTTGCGGCCAGGCCAAGTAACAGTTGGGTTTTCATGGTCTTCTCCTTGTGTGCATCGTCTTGACGCTGGCTCGGGCGAGCGCGTGAAAGTATTTGCGGTTATACGAAACGGATTTTATCGTCATATTTTTTTGGCGCCGACGCGTAGTTTAGCGATGTGCGTCGCGCGCAGTGAATGCGGCGGCGCCATTGACGGAAATCGGCCTGATGGAATTCGCTTCGCCCCCGGATTGATCTGTTATTTTTTTAAACCATAAGCTGACTTGTGCTGAAAATACAGGCATTATTGACGGTCACGCGAACATGATGGGGAAAATTATGCGTCGGTTTTTGATCTTGGCTCTTGGGTGCTGGGGGCTTTCTTTTTCTTATCCGGCCATGGCCGACCCAGTGCCCGGCCCGGTAAGGTCCGCTGTGTTTCTGGAAGCGGTCGCGACGCGCGGGGTTGAGTGCGATCTTATGCGGCCATGGCAGGCCAGCGCACTGCGCGCCCAGAACTTGAAAGACATGGAAAGATGGTCGCCGGAACGGCGCCTGATCTTCGCTGACGAAATTGAGCGGGCGCTATCGGAGCGGTCATGCGATGACGAAGGCATCGGTGTCTGGATCAACGGCGCGTCGCGCGGCTTCGACAGCGAAATACTGCCGCCCTATCTGATCGTCTATCGCACCCTTGTCTCCTATGAGACACCGCCGGCGATTTTCTCTTCAACGACAGCGCGCCTGCGCTACGGCCCGGCGGTCGAGGCGATCAATCAAAAACTGTCCGCACTCGAAGCATCCGGCGCCAAAGCGGAAGGCGGCAAGCCATGGCCGGAATATATAGAGCGGATCGAGACCGCCGCACGGGGGTTCGTCTCCACACTGGCGAATGAAGATGCGCCCCTCGCTGAGCGCGACGAGGCCGCTGTCTGGATCGCGCAGACGGCGCATATTGTCGAGCTCTGGCTCCTCGATGAAGGAAAGTAATATGCGCTCGCCTTTCCTGTTATGCGGATTGTTGATTTCCGTTTTGTATTCCGGAACCGCGCAAGCCGCCGAGCCGCAATGCGCGCCGTCGCCGTCGCACGAAGCGGTGCGCATTCCGGGCATGGGGCAGGAACTCCCTTTTGTCGCCGGCGATCGCAATTTTTATCACACGCTCGACAATGGCTGGGTCTTTGCGCTGATGCGGGCGGAAAATGGCTGGTTGGTCAGGCTTTATGATCGTGAACCGATCGGCGACGCGGTCGATCTGACGTCGCTTACCCCGCCCTTGCGCGGTGCGCCGAACCCGCGCGACATTTTCGGATGGCATTTCCGCAACGCCGACAATACCGGGCCGAATGAGGGCGATGTGAATGCGCCGCAGTCGCTGCGTGCTTTCGTAATTTCTCCGTCTCTGGCGGGAACCGGCGGCTTCAAGCCGTCTGGCGGTCAAAATTTTGCGCCGTCCCCTGACGATGGAATCGGCTGGCTGAAAGTTGTTGATTTCGGTCTGGCTAATCCGAAACCGGGCGTGCCCGCGCGCATGAACTATCTCCAGTTCGACGCCTGCCTTTCCTGGCCGCGCCCACCGGCGGAACGCGACCGGCTGATCGATCTGGCGAGTGTTGAATTCACCGTGGAGGACCGGGAGGTGTTCGGCGCCTGCGGCCTCGATCTCGACAGCTACGAATTGACCGCCCCTTTTGCGCCGCGCCAGTTAAGCGCTGACTTTGATAATGATGAAGCGTTGGACGTGGTTGCGCGGGTCCGCCGCAAAGCGGATGGGAAACAGGGCCTCGCCCTCTGCCGCGCCGGGACATGGCTGGATATTCTCGGTTACGAGAAACTCGGCGATTTGCGTCCGGAATATATCGATCAGCTTGAATCATGGACGTGGTTCTCGCGCGATGGCGACATCCCCCGTCAGTTAACAGGTTTCGATCTACCCGTCGCCGGTGGGCCGCTAATCCTGCTTGAGCGCATCGAAAAGGAAGCGATCCTGCTGTTTCGTCGCGAAGGCGAATGGCATGCGACACAAATTTATCGCTACGTTGAACCTTGAGCCGCTCGCGGAAGCTTCAACCGTGATCTCAAACCGGGCGGGCATCCTTAGGCGTCTTGCCTTAGTCTGTCACCGCTGCGTGCCACGGCCCGTAGGCGCCCTGGCCGAGCACGGCGGCCTGCACCTGCGCGAGCGCAGCATTGGCGCCGACTGACGCGGCCGGGTTTGGATGCACCGCACGGCGCAGGGGCCGTTTGCCGGCAGGCATGGCCATGATTTCCGCAATTGCGTTGGGAACGTCGATTGGATTGGTCGAATATTCGCCGGTCATCATGCCGGTTGCCATCTGGATATGGGTCTCATAGGCGGCTTTGCGTTCGTTGTCGACGCGCGCCATCCACTCATCTGTATAAAGACGGCCACTTTGCCAGATTTTTGTCGGATAGCCGCCGGGCTGGATAATTGTGATTTCAACGCCATGGGGCGCGAGTTCATAGGCCATGGTTTCAAACATCGCCTCTATGCCGAATTTGGTCGAGCAATACATGCCGACGCTGGGAATGACAAAGCGGCCAAGTTGCGAGGAGACGTTGAAGATCTGCCCGGCGCCGTTCTCGCGCATTTTCGGCAGCGCCGCGCGCGCTACGCGCAAATAGCCAAAGAGGTTAGTTTCAAACATCAGCCGCGTAAATTCCATATCCGCAAGCTCGACAGGCCCGGCGGCGCCAATGCCCGCATTATTGACGACAACGTCCAGCGCGCCCCCGGCGATGCTTTCAGCCTCGGCGACGCCTGACGCGACCAGCGCATCGTCGGTGACGTCGATTTCAACGACATGAAGATCGAGGTCTTCATTGCCGGCGATGGTCATCAGATCGCGGGCTTCGGGCCGTGCGCCGCCGTCAAGGTTGCGCATGGAAGCGACAACGGTTGCGCCCATGCGCGCGAGGGTGAGGGCGGTCAATCGTCCGAACCCGGAGCTTGTGCCGGTGATCAGGACCGTGCGTCCGCTAAAGTCGATAGCAGCGTCCTGCGCATTGCCAGCACCGGTAAAGGCGGATGCGGCGGCAAGCGCGGATGCGCCGGCGAGCAGCGTGCGGCGGTTGGGTTGGGCGGCAAGATTTCGGTCGGTCATATGGCGTCGCTCCCACGATGTGATTGTTATCGCACCACTATAGACCCTGCACGCCCCAGCGCGAGACGTTTTGGCTGCAGGCATTCGAAAATTGCCCGGAATTCATACGCCGCTCGCATGTTTACGCATCTGTTCAAATAGCGCGCAGGCCCCGCTCTTCGCCGCGGCTGCGCCCCGCTGGCGCTGCAAATTCGTCGCAGGTCAAAACGCAGTTCGGTTGTAAAAAATTGGTGTGCACATCCCTATATTCGGGCCGTCTCTTGAAGGAGAGTTCGCTATGAATGCTGTGGCCGAAGCTGATCCGCTTGAGCCCCACCGGGCGCTGTCGGGTCCGAGAGATGTGTTTGCGTTTCGCTTCACGAAATTGCTTCGATTTTTCGCCGACGCCTTCTTTTCCGGGCGTTACGGTCATCGCGCGATCGTGCTTGAAACCGTCGCTGGCGTTCCCGGCATGGTTGGCGGGATGTTGCAACATTTTCGTTCCTTGCGCCGCATGGAAGATGACGAAGGCTGGATCAGGCTTCTTCTTGACGAAGCCGAAAACGAGCGCATGCACCTGATGACATTTATCGAGATTGCGCGGCCGAATTTGTTTGAACGTGTTTTGGTCCTGCTGGCGCAAGGCGCATTCTTTTTCGGTTATGGGTTCATCTATCTCGTTTCGCCAATCACCGCGCACCGGATCATTGGCTTTTTCGAGGAAGAAGCGGTCTACAGCTACACGCAATATCTCAAAAAGATCGATGACGGCGAAGTCGAAAATGTCCCTGCGCCGCGGATAGCGATTGATTACTGGAAGCTGCCGGGTGACGCGCGCTTGCGCGATGTCGTTCTCGCCGTACGCGAAGACGAAGCCGGTCATCGCGACGTCAATCACGCCCTCGCCGACGCCTATCTGAAAGAGAACCGGCCCGCTGCGCGCAAAGAGGTAATCAACGCATTACGCGCCGCCGACCCGGTTTAAGCCTCGACTTCTTCGACGTCGCGGGGCTGGCGCGCTTCCTTGTCCATGCGTTTCATCGCTTTTTGCAGCTTTTCAAAACCGCGCACCTCGATCTGGCGGACCCGTTCGCGCGAGACGCCATAGACCTGGCTCAGCTCTTCCAGCGTAGACGGATTATCCTTCAGCCGGCGCTCGGTAAGAATATGCTGCTCGCGCTCGTTGAGTGTCGCAAGAGCCCGTTCAAGAAGCCCCATGCGCATGTCATATTCGTCATCATGGGCGAGTTTGGCTTCCGGGTTCACCGCGTTGTCGTCGACTAGCCAGTCCTGCCATTCGCCGCCGCCATCGGCGTCCTTGCCCATGGGCGCATTCAGCGATGCTTCGCCGCCGGTCATGCGGCGGTTCATCTGAACGACGTCGTCATGGGTAACGCCAAGCTTGGTGGCGATGTGCTCCACCTGTTCCGGGCGCAAGTCGCCATCGTCAACGGCGTCGATCTGGCCCTTGATTTTGCGCAGGTTGAAAAAGAGTTTTTTCTGCGCGGCCGTGGTGCCGATTTTCACAAGGCTCCATGAGCGCAGGATGTATTCTTGAATTGACGCGCGGATCCACCACATAGCGTAGGTGGCGAGGCGGAAGCCTTTTTCCGGCTCGAAGCGTTTGACCGCCTGCATCAGGCCGACATTGCCTTCGGAGATAACCTCGCCGATCGGCAGGCCATAGCCGCGATAGCCCATGGCGATCTTGGCGACGAGGCGCAGATGGCTGGTGATCAGTTTCTGGGCGGCGTCTGGGTCTTCATGCTCCTTGAAGCGCTTGGCGAGCATGTATTCCTCATCCTTTTCCAGCATGGGAAATTTGCGGATTTCGGCGAGGTAGCGCGACAGCGAGCCTTCAGGGGTAAGGGCTGAGCCCGTTGTGGTCAGTGCGTTGGCCATGGTTCTCTTTCTCTCCTTTTGAAACGCTCCATAAAGGACACGTTTTTCGTCTGTGCCGCCCACTGCGTGGCGCGGCGCTCTCCGTCGGGTCCAATTTGAGGAAGTCCCCGTTTTTATACGCCTTTTCTGGCGCTTTGGTATTTATATAGGAACTCGAAGGGCTAATCCCAAGGACTCGCTGGAAATTCTCTTTAAGCCCAAGTTTACGACAGAATTTGGGCCGATCCAAAGACACAAGCTGCTCGCTTGGCGCCACGATTGTGTGATCGGCGTATTTTTGCGGGATTTAGGGCGCCGAAACCGGGATCAGGCCCTCGGCGATGAGGTATCCGTCGGGGCCGATCGCCGCCTCGCCGGTCAGTTCGTCGAGAAATGCTTTCGCCGCGGGATTGACGCCAATCGCGTCGGATTTCGCATAGACCCGCAGGCTGCGCGACAGGGGATAGGCTTCGCTGGCGATGGTTTCCCGCGCCGGCGCGACCCCTTCGACAGCGGCGGCATCGACCACGTCCTTGAAGAAAACGAAAACCGGATAGCCGACAATGCCGAGCGCGTGAGGAATTTGCCGGACCGCGGCGACGATAACCGCGTCGTTTTCCCCGGCGTCGATCCATGCGCCGTCAGTTCTGAGCTTTGACGCCGCCGCCTTGAACTCTTTTGGCGCGCTCTGTTTTATTTCCTGCATGCACGTATCGTCACCGGCGCCCTGGGCAATCGCGAGATCAATGAAAGACGCGCGCGTTCCCGATGTTGACGGTGGGCCGTAAACTTCGATTTTGACTGCAGGAAGCCCTTCGCGAACCTCGTTCCAGCGTATGCGCGGATTGTCGATAAGTCGGCAGTCGTTTTCAGGCTCCGGCGTTTGTGCGGCGAGCGCAAGAAACAAGTCGCGCTGCGTCAGGCGTAGCGGTTTCTTGTTGTTATTTTGAAGGACGACTACACCGCTCAGGCCAATGACGTGTTCTTGAACCGGGCCGAGGCTGTTTTTATCGCAGGTCTCTCGTTCGCTGTTTTTTATGGGCCGCGAGGCAAGAGTGACCGGGGCAAATTCCGGATCTGCGCTTGAACAGAAAAGTGCAAAGCCGCCGCCGGTGCCAGTCGTTTCTATGGTCACTGGCAGGCCGCGCGCCGCCAGGCGGGTTTCAGAGACATTGGCGAATTTTGAAACGGTCGATGAGCCGACGATTTTCGTTTCGCCGGCCAGCGCCTGCGCGAATAACGTTACCGCCAGCAAAATCCCCGTACGGACAACGATCATCATGCCGCCGCCCTCTCGAAAGCGTAATGCCGCACACAGCGGACAATCTCGGTTTCGCTTGCGGGTTTTCGCAACACGTCGTCAAAGCCCTCGGCGATCAGATTGTCGCGATCCTCGGGCAGGGCATGGGCCGTCAGCGCGATGATCGGCATGCGCGCGCTCTCGTCTGTTCGCGCGCGCACCGCGCGGGTCGCGGTGATACCGTCCATGACCGGCATTTCGATGTCCATTAAGACGGCGGCAAGGTCCGAGTGATGGGCGACCGCTTCCACGGCTTCTTTTCCATTTTCTGCAAACTCAACGCTGAAGCCGGCTTTCTTCAGGAAGGCTGCGGCGATCATGCGGTTTGGCAAATTGTCATCGACCACCAGAACTTTGCCGGTTTTTGTGCTTGCAGAATTGTTGGCGGCGTTCGTTGCGGTTTTCTTTCCGTCAATCTTCGCCCGTTGCAGTGTCAGGGAAAATAGAAACACGCTTCCCGATGTTGAGGATGATTCAAGCGATAAGGTGCCGCCCATCATCTCCGCAATGCTGCGGCTGATGGCAAGGCCCAGTCCGACGCCGGCATGTGCGCGTTCTCCCAGCGCATGGGCCTGCCCGAATTCTTCGAAAATACGTTCCTGATCTTCTTTTGCGATCCCGCAGCCGGTATCCGTGACGCGGATTTCGAACGCCTCCGATTTGTCGTCATCCGGATCTGCTTTCGAAGCCGCGGATATGGCGATGGAGCCGGTGTCCGTGAACTTGATCGCGTTGCCGATCAGGTTGAAAACAACCTGGCGGAAGCGCACGCCGTCGACGACAACATCGCCGTGAGCGATTTTATTGTCATAGGTGAGTTCGATAGTCTTTTCTTCCGCCCGCTGTTTCAGCATGGCGACGACCGAACGCAGTTCATCGTCAATACGCGTCGGCGCTGGCTTGAATTTGAGTTTGCCGGCGCTTTGCTGGTTCACCGTCAAGATGTCATCGGCGATCGACAGCATATGATGCCCGGCATCGTCGATATGCTTTGCATATTCCAGTTGCGGGCCGGAAAGGTCTGTGCCGCGCAATAATTTCGACATGCCGATGACAGCGTTTAAAGGCGTGCGCAGTTCGTGGCTCATCAGGCGCAGGAAGTTCGATTTGGCGTCGCCCGCCTGACGCGCGCGCGCCGCCTCGCGCTGGGCCTGTTCCTGGGCAAGTTCGGAATCCCGCACGCTTTGCTCGATCTTTTTGCCCATTGGCTCGAAGATGATGAAGCTCTCCGCAGTCAGCACGATGATGAAGAGCAACATCAGGACAGATTGTATGAACCCGGCCTGCGCCAGAGCCCGCTCGGCGTCGTTGGCGATAATGCGTGCGATCACGTCATAGGTTTGCATGATCGTATGCATGCCGAGCAGGTTGACTTCAGAGATCAGCGTTGTCTCCTCCGGCGCCGGCAGGTCTTCCAGAAATTGCTCCGCGCTGCTGAGGAAAATCGCTACATCATGCTCGAACGGCGCATAGTCATTCATATAGATTTCGCGGATGGGCGCGAGTTTTTGCGCCATGCGGCGATCGGGCGTCTGTGCGCCTGAAAGCACCTCCTGCGCCGCCCGCATCTCTCCAATCGCGGTTTTCAATTCGGTGCGAAGCGTTTCGCGCTCGGCTGCGATGTCGCTGGCGGAAATAGCGTTGACAAAAAATGAAACACGCTGACTCAGCGCTTTTTGCGATGAGGCGAGATTGATAAGTGCAGCGCCGCCGGATTGCTGCGCGGTCTGTTCGAAAAAAATGAATAGCGAGGCGCAGGCAAGACCGGCCAAAGCGATAAGGCCGGCGACGTAGCGTCTGCGAAACAACTCCCGCAATGAGCGTGCGTTCGCCGTCATGTGAACCTATCCCAAATGTCCCCCACTGGAATGGTTAGCAGACTATAAAATCGTAAATTGGGTTTTAAAACGGTGCAAAAACGCGGCAGAAATTTTAAAGCGCACGCAGCGCGCATAAAAGCTCTGAAAAATCAGCAGGCGGATTACATTCAAAACGGAACGACTGCCCCGTCACCGGATGGGCAAAGCCAAGGACGCGCGCATGGAGCGCCTGCCGGCGGAAATTCCGGATAATCTCAATCGCGTTCTCCGCCGCCTCATCCCCCGGTTTGAGGCCGGAAAGTCCGGGGCCGCGCCCATAGGTCTGGTCGCCGATCAGGGGGTGGCCGATGGAGTTTAAATGCACGCGGATCTGGTGCGTGCGTCCGGTTTCAAGCCGGCATTCGATCAACGACGCCAGCGCATCGCCGGCGAGTTTCGCGCGCGATTGTCCGTATGCATCCAGAACCTTGTAATGGGTAACCGCGTGGCGCGCGCCCGCGCCGCGTCGCGTTGGCGCGTCATCGTCGCTGGCGTATCCTTTTTTAACAACCGCCATCTTTTTGCGGTCGTTCTGCGCGCGCGCAAGGGCGGCGTTGATGGTTCCGATACGCGGCCGCGGGACGCCGACAGCGATGGCGTCATAGACGCGTTCAATATTGTGCACGGCAAAATCTGCGGCGAGACCCTGATGCGCCTTGTCATTCTTGGCGACGACAAGAAGGCCGGTCGTATCCTTGTCGATCCGGTGGACAATGCCCGGCCGCGCGACGCCCCCGACCCCTGAAAGCGATTCGCCGCAATGATGGATAAGGGCGTTGACGAGGGTGCCGGACCAGTTGCCCGCCGCCGGATGGACGACCATGCCCGCCGGTTTGTTAATCACGATGATGTCGGCGTCTTCGTGCCGGATATCGAGGTCGATTGCCTCGCCCTCGGGCGCCGGGTCGTCCGGCGCCGGCACGACAAGGCGGAATGTCTCGCCGTCGCGTAGCCGCCAGGACGCGTCGGTGAAAACCTCATTATTGCGCGTTACGGCGCCATCCTCGATCAACCCCTTCAGCCGCGTTCGGGTGAGGCTTTCGAGGCGGTCAGACAACCATTTATCAAGCCTGACGCCGGCATCATCGGCGCCGGCGGTAAATTCATGGGTGGCCTCGTCGCTGCGAGGGTTGAGCCTGTCGGTGTCGCGGGTCATAAGCGCACGCGGCGTAAGGGTGAGCGAGCCGTAAGTCAAACGCCGCATAAGGAGCGATAGGCATGCAGACGAAAACAACCGGCGAGCATCCGGACGAGCGCGAACCGCTCGACCTGAAAGAGCCCTCAACCTTCGAAGGCATCGCAACCTCCATTGGCTCGCGCAATTTGATGATCATTATCGTCACCATGCCGCTGGTGTTTGTGGCGGTGGTGACGGCGGCGATCACTGTTTTCGGGGGCAAGGACGACGCGGATCAGCCTGCGCGCGAGACGCCGGCGGTAGAGGTTCTGGCCGAACCGGAACCGGCGGCGCCCGCTGCCACGCCCACTTCCATCTCTGCGGCGCCGGCGGCGATCAACCTGTCGCCGGGAGCGGATGTTGCGGCCATGGCCCTCGACGGCGACCGGCTTGTGCTGCGCATTGATGGTCCGGACGGCCCCATGGTGGTGATCTATGACCTTGCCGCCGGCCGGGTGGTGCAGCGCATTCCGATTACCCATCGCGCGGAAAACTGACGGCGCGCGCCGCTATACGGATAGAACCGCTCATGGTACGGCCTGTGCGCGCGATAAAAAAACGGGAAGGCGCAAATGACGCTCAACGACGCCTATCTGATATCACAAATCATTGCTGTGCTGCTTGTGGCGCCGACATTGCTCTATCTGGCGGTGCAAATTCGGCAGGGTACGGAGCAGCTTCGCTCCGAGGCCAGGCAGACCCAACTCGAAAACGATCAGGTTGGCGTCTACAAGTTCGTTGAGTTTCCGGAACTCGGGCGAATTTCGTCGCAGGTTGAAACGCCCGCATTCGAGGAAAAGACAAAGCTTGTTTTCTGGATGATTGGTCAGATGCGCGCGCGCGAATATGAGTGGTTGCAATATAAAAGCGGCGCCATGACGAAAGAAGCGTGGGAGACCTATCGCGGCGTCATCTATTTTGTATTGGGCACAGCGCGAAACAGGGCGTTGTGGGAGCTTTGCAAGAGTTATTTCAATGCCGAGTTTGTCGCGTCGGTCAGCGAAATGATGCGTGACGTACCGCCAGGTGATTTCTGGGAAAAACTCGAAAAAACCGGCTAGCTGCAAGGGGCAACGAATTGACGCTGAACGACGCGGCGAATAATCAGGACCGGTATCAATCCTATGTGCCCGGCTTGGCTTGCGAAACTGCACGCTGTCATCGATGTTGAACTGGGCGTTCAGCATGACATTTCCGGTGACGGGCAATGATCCTGCGCCATACAAAAATCAAACAGGGGAGAAAGTTCATGAGCAGAATTGTGTTAGCGGCTCTCATGGCCGGCGCCGTTATCGGCTGCGCCAGGGACGATGGCGAACAGGAAATCTCATCCCCCTACACAATTGAGGACGGGACCCTTTTTCCCGCCAGCCGCTCGCTCACCCATGCTGAAGACGGCGTTGTGCTTGCGGACGGGCGCGTGCTGGTCGGCGACTGGGATCACGGGCTCGTCGTTTTGACAAATGACGGAACGAAGCGTGCGTTCGGCGATTTTGCCGCCGCCGGTTTCAAGACCAAACCGGCGCCGGACTGGAACAGCCCGAACGGCGTCTCATGGGAACCGGATGGGCGCCATGTTCTCGTCGCCGACATTACGTCGGGACATATTTACCGGGCGAATGTGTCGGCTGAGACGGTTACGCGCATTTACGACCATCCGTTCGGCGTCAACAGCGTCGTGCGTGATCCGTCCGGCGCCATCTGGTTTACGCAGTCCACAGAAAATTCCGCGGGAGAAGGATCGGAAGCGCGCATGTTTTTCGCCGCCGATCGTCCGCTCTCGGATGGCGCCGTCTATCGCATCGGGCCGGGCGAAGTCGGGAAGGCCGATCCGAAAGTCGAGCGCGTCATCGACGGTCTCGATTTCGCTAACGGCATCGCCTTTGATGCTGCGCGCAACCGTCTCTATGTCGCAGAACTCATGGCCAGCCGCGTCCTCAGCTTCGATGTCGATGCTGACAGCGGCGCCCTGAGCAATCGCCGCACATTGGTTGATGTGACGACCCCGGACAATATCGAACTGGACGAGCATGGCGATCTCTGGATCGCATCGCCCTTGGCCAACGCTGTCTTTATCGTCAATCCCGAGACATCGGCGTTGCGTGCTTTCTTTGAACCAACGCCGGAGGCGAGCCGGAAACTCGTTGCGGAATATCGGCAGCGCCAGGATAATGGCGAAGGCACGCTGGACCTTGTCGGTCCCGATGCCTTCGGCCCCATGCCGGGCCTTCTGACCGGCGTTATCCTCTCACCCGGCGCGGGCCCGGTCTATATCAGTGGTCTTGGAGACGCGCTCGTCAGGATCGACAGAGATTGAACGCTGCGTTACTTCTTCGCGGCGGTCACCGAATATGTGCAAGCCCGGAATTGAACTTTCTCAAGGGATAAGAACGGGGCAAGGATGAACTTTGACAGAGTGAACAAATGGCTGATGCTTGGCGCCAATATCGGCGTCGTCCTTGGGCTGCTCATTTTGATCGTTGAAGTTCGCCAGAACGCCAGTCTTACGCGCGTGTCGCTGGAGACAGCGAAGAACGACCAGCTCGCCAATATTGAACTGAGTATTGCGTCGCCGGCAGTTGCGACGGCGTGGACAAAGTCGATACGCGCGCCTGAGACAATGACCGACGCAGACGTCAGAATGGTGGAATCCCATCTGGTCGCGATCATGCTGCAATGGGATAATCTGTTTCAGATGGAGAACGGCGGACTGACCAGCCGGGCGCGTACACAACGCCACATTAAGAACAGTGCGCCGTATTACTTCGGCAGCGCCTATGCGAAAAACTGGTGGAAACTTCAGGAGCTAGGCTGGGAAAATACGCCGATGGCAGAGGTTGCAGGGCCTATCATCGACGACATTGATGATCAGTTTCTACAGCAATATCTGGATTCAAGCAGGATTACCCCCGCCGCAAAGGCGCCGACGCAAGGGAATGAAAGCCTCTTGATCGAGGCACGGCGCTTTATGGAATCATATGGCGAGGATTTGCGAAACCACGACCGTGAAAAGATTGCATCGCGTTACGCCCGCGCCGGGGCGCACATGATTTTGAACGGTCAGGCGAGCTTTCGGACATTTGATGAAATTCAATCGCGTTACCGATCGGGATGGTCCGGCCCGGCGCGTTTCGACTGGGGCGTGCTTTCTTACAAGACCGTTGGCGATGATGCAGTTCTGGTTGTCGGTCACTTCGATTGGGGTGCTGATGGCGGCGCGGTCACATACACATATACCGGCCTGCTCAAGCGAGAGCAGGGCGAACTCCGCATCGTACTGGAAGATGAAACTGACGCCAGCGCTGAAAACTAGGGAAACTTCTCCAAAGGTCCGGATACGGATATCGGCTGACATTTTCGCGAAACCCGCTATGGTTCGCGCCAAGGCGGCATCGGCTGTCAGGTTCAACAGGGGCACTTTAATGATTTCTCGCTATCTGATCGCGGCGTCGGCTGCGGCATGTCTTGCATCCATCGCACCGTCATCCGCGCGCGATCTCACCGAACACGAACAATTGGCGTACGACATCTATGAGACGGTGATCTCGATCCGCACGGCCAGGGGGCAGGAGCAGGTTCCCGTTATGGTCGACTATCTGGTTGGACAATTTAAAGCCGCCGGCTTTGCGCAAGATGATATCCAGATCACGGATTACGATAGCGATGGCGAGCACACACAAGGATTGATGGTCACCTATCGCGCAGAAGGCGAGCCGGCGAAAAAGCCGATCGTTTTGCTGGGCCACATGGATGTGGTTGATGCGCTGGCGAAAGATTGGGAGCGCGCGCCGTTCACGCTCACCGAAGAGGACGGCTATTTCTTCGGGCGCGGTACGACGGATAACAAATACGGGATTACCAATTTAACAGCGACG
>CAMYNO010000059.1 GCA_947259815.1 uncultured Parvularculaceae bacterium | reverse complement strand
TCGTTGAAAAGGGGCGCATTCGCGACTGGTGGTCGCAAGGCGCCAATGAACGCTTTCAAGTGAAGGCAGACGTTCTCGGCGCGCAATATGATTCCTATGAACCGGTCGAGGGACTCAACATCAACGGCCGCCTGACCATGGGCGAAAACATTGGCGATCTCGGCGGGCTGCAAATGGGTTACGCCGCCTATCGCCGGCACCTCGACGCCTGCTGCAACGGCGAGGCGGCGGTTGTGGACGGGCTGACCGGCGACCAGCGGTTCTTCCTCGGATGGGCGCAGGTCTGGCGCGCCAAGGCCCGGGAAGACGAAATTCGCCGCCGGCTCGTCACCGATCCGCACAGCCCGCCGGAATACCGGATCAACGGTGTCGTGCGGAATCTCGACGCCTGGTATGACGCGTTCGGCGTTACCGCGGACGATGATTTATACCTCGCCCCCGAAGACCGCGTTCGTATCTGGTGACGGCATAAGGGCCTGTTATTGAATAAATTTTTCACCTGAATCGGTCCTTGGACCAGAAAAATTATTGAAATTTCCGCGCGGATGGCTTATGTCTCCGCTCTTGCCTGAAGCGACGGCCGAGGCGCGAACCGCCCCGGCCGCGCTCTTTTTTTCGCTTGGCGTCCCGATGTGAGCCTGGCGAATGTCAGGCTGCGAAATGGAGAGGAAGGCGACCCGATGGAAAAGGTCCCAATGACGATGAGCGGGTTCCAACAGCTGGAAACCGATTTGAAGAAGCTGAAGAATGAAGAGCGCCCGGCGGTCATCCAGGCGATTGCGGAAGCGCGCGCCCATGGCGACCTTTCGGAGAACGCCGAATATCACGCCGCCAAGGAACGCCAGGGCTGGATCGAAAGCCAGATCCTCGAGCTTGAAGACAAATTCACGCGCGCCGAAGTGATCGACGTGACGAAGCTGAATGGCGACACGGTAAAATTTGGCGCGACGGTGACGCTCATCGACGAGGACACGGAAGAACAAAAAGTCTGGCAGATCGTCGGCGAGCACGAAGCGGATGTGAAGCTTCGCAAGATCTCCGTGACGTCGCCAATCGCCCGCGGCGTCATTGGCAAGGCCGTCGGCGACAGCGTCGAGGTCTCCGCACCCGGCGGCGCACGCACATACGAAATTGCAAACGTTCTAGTCAAATAAGTCGTTACGCGTTCGCGGTTAAATGACCGCGAACGCAAATCACTTACTCCCGGTCCGCCTGAAAACGAGCGCAGATTATTGATGGGGTCAGCGATGACACTCATCCTTCGCGACAAAATTTTTCCTTCACCCTGAGGGAGCCGAAGGCTCGCTCGAAGGGCGCAGGAAAAATTTTCCTCAGGAGATGAAGGCGGTGTAATCAATCTGATCTGCAATAGCCCAGATTCGGCTGCATGCGCCCTCTCTACCCCTCGCCCATCATTACCTTTACGATTGAGGACAGCCCAACCTGCCGACGGCGTTTCAGGCGCTCGGCGAAGAGTATCGAACTTAGTAAGGTCTCGGACTCGTCCAACTCATAATTGACGATGACATAATCATATTCCGCCCAGTGAGAAATTTCCGCATCGGCTTTCGCCATCCGCTTTTGAACAACGTCTTCACTGTCCTGCGCACGCCGCCTTAGGCGACGCTCCAGTTCGTCGCGCGAGGGCGGCAGGATAAAGACCTTTACAATATCGTCGCCGGCGACTTGCGAAAGCTGCTGGGCGCCCTGCCAGTCGATGTCAAAAAGAACATCCTGCCCTTTCGAGAGGGTGTCTTCGACAAGCGAGCGCGGCGTGCCGTAATAATGGCCAAAGACATTCGCCCATTCGAGAAACTCGCCTTCATCGCGCATACGGAAGAACTCATCCTCGGCGACGAAATAATAATCCTGCCCATGCACTTCCCCGGGACGGCGCGGACGCGTCGTCGCCGAAATGGAAAGGGTCATCTGGTCTTCTTTTTTAAGCAGCCGCTCGGCAAGCGTCGTCTTGCCGGCGCCCGATGGGCTCGACAGGATAAACATCAGCCCACGTCGGGCAACTTTCAGATCGCCGCCAATCATGCACCTACCTTATTCGACATTTTGAACCTGTTCGCGCAGTTGATCGATGACCTTCTTAAGATCAAGGCCGATACGTTTCAGGTCCATATTCTGCGCTTTCGAACAAAGCGTGTTGGTCTCGCGATTGAATTCCTGGGTCAGGAAATCAAGCTCCCGCCCGATGGCGCCGCCGCGTGCAATCAATCCCCGCGCCGCATCAACGTGAACGCTTAATCTGTTGAGTTCTTCGCGAACATCGGCCTTCACCGCCAGCAAAGCCGCCTCTTGCGCCAGTCGTTCCGCCGGCACAGCGTCTCCGGATAGAATTTCCGAAAGCTGTGCGCTGACCCGGTCGCGAATGGATTCCAAAGACGCACTCGCATCGGCGGCGGCCTTCCCGGTCAGAACTTCTATTTCGTCGACATGGCCGTTTATGACAGCGGCCATCGCCGCGCCCTCCGCGCAGCGCGCCTCGTGAAGGAGATCGGCCGCGGCGCAAAAACTTTTAACGAGCGCAGCGTTCAAGGCTTCGCGCGCGGCGTCATCCGGCTCGGTTTCAGCAGCCTCCATCACGCCGCGAAGCCCGATTACGGATTCCGCTCGCGGTGGCGCACACTCGATCATCGCGCGCACTTTTTCTATCGCCGACACAGCATCCGCAAGCGCTGTTTCATTCAACTGCATGCGCGTCTCGCTTGCGGTCGATGTGAGTTGCAAGCTGGCGAAGATCGACCCGCGATTGAAGCGCTTTGAAATCTCGGCGCGTAAAGTCGGCTCCAACCCATCAAAGCCAGGCGGCGTTCGAAAGCGCATCTCCAGGCCGCGACCATTGACGCTTTTCAGCTCCCAGGTCCAACGGCGCCCATCATGCTCGCCGTCATGGCGCGCAAAGCCGGTCATTGAGGAAACGGTAATGGACACTACCCGCCCTGCTTGCGCGCACGTTCAATGCGTCGCCATTCGGAAACATTGCTTTCGTGATCGCGATTATTTGTTGCAAATGCGTGCCCGCCGCTGCCATCGGCAACAAAGAAGAGATCGTCCGTATCCGCCGGATTGAGCACGGCCGTAATTGAGTCCGAGCCGGGATTTGCAATCGGCGTCGGCGGCAAGCCGCGAATAACATAGGTGTTATAAGGGGTTTCCCCACGCAACTCGCTGACCCGAAGACCGCGCCCCAGCGGCTCGCCTTTTGTCAGGCCGTAAATAATGGTCGGATCTGACTCAAGGCGCATACCGCGTTTCAGCCGGTTGACGAAGACGGCGGCAATACGCGGGCGCTCGTCGGGGATGCCCGTTTCTTTCTCGACAATGGAAGCCAGAATGATTGCTTCCTCGCGTGTGGAAATCGGCAACTCAGTCGCACGCTTGTCCCACAAATCGTCAAGCAGCGAATCCTGTGCGGCGGCCATCCGCCTGATCATTTTATCGCGGGTCTCGCCACGGGTGAACGCATAGGTCTCCGGCAACAACTCACCCTCTTCAGGTTCGACTGTTATCTCGCCCGTCAAAATTTCATCGGTGGCGACAAGATCAATGATCTGCGCTGACGTCAGCCCCTCCGCCGCCGTGAAATAGTGCAGGATGCTTTTGCCTTCGATGAGAAGGTCGATGATCTCAACGACGCTCGCGCCGGCGGGAATTTCATATTCGCCGGCCTTGATATCATTTTCCGCGCCGCGCACGCGAACAACCGCAGTAAACAATTCCGGATAGCGAAGGACGCCTGAATATTTGAGGCTTTCGGCGACCGCTGAAACCGAACTGCCCTGAGGCAGCAAGATGGTCACCGCCTCACTCGACGGGCCGGGCCTGTTGGCTTCGCGATAGCCGAGATAGCCGCCAACCCCGAAGGCGGCGACAGCGAGGACGCCAAGCGCGACAATAAAAAGCAGAAAAGATTTGATAGCACCGCCACGTTGGCTGGCGTGCTTTCGCATATCAGGCGGCGTCGCACTCACAGTCCAATCATCCCCAGTCGAATCGGCCGAATCCCAGAAGCGTCGTTGAGTTTAGCCGTCAACGCGGCGCATCACCAGAGAAGCGTTCGTACCGCCAAAACCGAATGAATTTGAAAGAACTACGTCTATCGGCTTTTCCACAGCGCGGCGCGCACAAAGATTTATTGGCGTTTCCACCGATGGATTGTCGAGATTGAGCGTCGGCGGCGCCACGCCGTCACGCATGGCGAGAATGCAGAAAATCGCCTCGACCGCGCCTGCCGCGCCGAGCAAATGGCCTATCGACGACTTGGTCGACGACATCAAAAGCCCGTCGGCGGCGTCGGCGAACAGGCGCTCGACCGCGCCCAGTTCGATCTCGTCGCCGCGCGGAGTCGAGGTGCCATGAGCGTTGACGTAGTCGATGTCCTTGGGCTCAAGGCCGGCGCGTTTCAGCGCCATCTGCATGGAACGGAAACCGCCATTGCCATCCTCGGCTGGCGCCGTGATGTGATAGGCGTCGCCGGAAAGCCCGTATCCGACGATCTCGGCGTAAATCTTCGCCCCGCGCGCCTTCGCCCGTTCGTATTCTTCCAGGACGAGGAAGCCGGACCCTTCGCCCATCAGGAAACCGTCACGGTCCTTGTCATAAGGGCGCGACGCTTTTTCAGGCGTTTCATTAAAATGCGTCGTCAGCGCCTTGCAGGCGTTAAAGCCGGCAATACCAATAGGACAGACCGACGCTTCGGACCCGCCCGCCAGCATGACGTCGGCATCGTCGAGTGCAATCAATCGTGCAGCATCGCCGATTGCGTGTGCGCCAGACGAACATGCGGTGACGACGGCGTGGTTGGGCCCCTTCAGGCCAAGCCGGATCGAAACCTGTCCTGAAACAAGATTGATAAGATTTCCCGCAACGAAGAATGGGGAAACGCGGCGCGGACCTTTTTCCTGCAACACCAGCGTTTCATTCGCGATGCCTTCAAGCCCGCCAATGCCCGAACCGTTCATGACGCCGAACCGTTCGCGTTCTTCGTCTGATTTCAGTTCTATGCCGCAATCGTCGAAGGCCATTTGCGCCGCCGCGATTCCGTAAATGATAAAATCGCCCATGCGCCGCTGCTCGCGCGGCTCGACCCAGTCGTCAGGGTTGAAGGCTGCTTCACCGGCGGCTGCGCCGCCGGCGTATCCGTCAGCCCGCGGCACCTCCGCCGCAATGTGGCAGCCCATTGCCGAGGCATCGAATTTTTCGATTTTTCCAGCGCCAGACTCACCGGCGAGGAGACGGCGCCACACAGGTTCGATACCGCAGCCGAGCGGCGATACGATCCCCAGGCCCGTTACAACGACGCGACGCATCTCACCGTTCCCCAGCGCGGCCGCAATACGCCCGCGCCTTTTGGTTACCGTTCAGCTGTCTGGCGGCGATAGCAACATCGCCAAGCGGACAAAGCGTCAGCCTTTTTGCTCTTCGATAAATTTGATGGCGTCGCCGACGGATTGAATTGTCTCGGCCGCATCATCAGGAATTTCGACGTCAAATTCTTCTTCGAACGCCATGACGAGTTCGACGATGTCGAGACTGTCGGCGCCGAGATCGTCGATGAAGCTCGCCTTCGGCTCCACCTTCGCCATGTCGACATCGAGATGCTCGACTACAATTTTCTTCACGCGTTCTGCTAGATCAGACATCCAGGGCTCCTTGATTGCATTGTTATATCGGGTGCGGCCGGGCCGCAGGCAATGCCTTGTTTCGCCGGTTTGCGGGGCGCATTACGGCATATTTTCAAATGTTGCAACGCCAAAAGGCTGGCGGATAGAGCGTCGCCTTTAGACCATCGCCATGCCGCCATTAACATGAATCGTCTGGCCGGTGACGTATCTTGCCTCTTCGGAGGCGAGATAAAGCGCCGCGGCGGCGATATCATCAGGCTCGCCCATAGCGCCAGCGGGGATTTTCCCCAGGATCGCGTCGCGCTGCTGGTCGTTGAGGGCGTCGGTCATGGCGGTGGCGATGAAACCGGGGGCGATGCAGTTTACCGTGACATTACGGCTGGCGACTTCGGCGGCGAGTGATTTCGACATGCCGATCATGCCCGCCTTTGAGGCTGCGTAATTCGCCTGCCCCGGATTGCCGGTGACGCCGACAATCGAGGTGACGCCGATGATGCGTCCGA
Organism: uncultured Parvularculaceae bacterium; assembly: GCA_947259815.1. Lineage (GTDB taxonomy): Bacteria > Pseudomonadota > Alphaproteobacteria > Caulobacterales > Parvularculaceae > Hyphococcus. The sequence goes on along the minus strand of CAMYNO010000059.1, from coordinate 409 downwards.
ATCGCTGCTTGGTCATGCCACGCAGGGACGCTTTCGCCAGATGAAAATAAGCGGTGAGATTGATCTTGATCACCTCGTCCCACATGGCCGGCTTCATCATCATCATCAGTGTATCGCGCGTGACGCCGGCGTTGGCGACCACGATATCAAGGCCGCCCATGGCTTCGCTCGCCTGCTTCGGCAGGGCGTCAACCGCATCGAGATCGGACAGGTTGCACGGACAGGTGTGAACGCGGTCTTTCAGTTCTTCCGCCAGCGCTGTGAGTTTTTCCTCGCGCGTTCCCGAAATCGCAACGGCGGCGCCGGCGCCGTGCAAGGCTTTGGCGATGGCGCCGCCAATACCGCCCGTGGCGCCGGTCACGAGCGCGCGTTTCCCCGTCAGATCAAACATATCCAGTTCCTTCTTCAG
>CAMYNO010000058.1 GCA_947259815.1 uncultured Parvularculaceae bacterium | reverse complement strand
GTTCAATCACGAACTGGCCGCACAGCCGACAAGCCGCATGAACTTATCCGTAGGAGTTTCCTATAATCGTAAGGAATAAGACGGCGCCGTCATTCTCGACGACTTCGTACTCGTGAATCTGCGCGGCGCTTATGAAATGAGCGATAATTTTGAGTTGTTCGCCCGCATGGAAAACCTCACTGATGCACAGTATCAGGAGGATATTGGCTATGGGACGGCGTCCCAGTCCGCCTTAGGCGGCGTGCGGGCGAGGTTCTAGACCATGCGTGCGGCGTTGATTGCCCTTATTGCCTTCGCTTTTGCCGGCTGTAAAGCTGGCGAAGAAGTGGGCGGTGCTTCAGTCGACGCCGTGTCGCCACGGGGGAAGCCGACGCGTATTGTCAGCCTCGATTACTGCGCCGACCAGTTCGTGTTGAAACTCGCCGACAGGGAAAACATACTGGCGCTGTCGCCGGATGCAGGGAAAAACTTTTCCTATATGCGGGCGGCGGCGGCGGGTATCCCTACAGTGAAAGCGACGGCGGAAGATGTTCTCGTGCTGCAACCGGATCTTGTCGTGCGATCCTATGGCGGCGGCCCGAATGCGGCGTCGTTTTTTGAAAGAGCGGGCGTGCCGGTGTTGAATGTCGGCTGGACGTCGCAGCTTGACGGCCCCGGCCCAGACTCAATTCCGTCGGTTATCGAACAGATGGCGGCGGGGCTTGGCGAGCCCGACCGTGGCGCAGTGTTGATTGCCGAATTTCGCCGCCGCCTTTCTGCAATAGAGCGCGAGCACGAAACCAAAACCGCTCTCTATATAACGCCGTCCGGTTTCACGACCGGGTCGGGGTCGTTAATGCATGAAATGGTGCTGGCCGCCGGGTTTGAGAACTTCGAAAGCAAACCCGGCTGGCGTCCTATGCCGCTGGAACGTCTGGCGTATGAGCAGCCGGATATTGCGGTCACGGCTTTCTTTGAAGAAGATTTTGAATATCTGGACGCGTGGAGCGCCATCCGCCACCCGATAGCGAGAAAGCTGCTTGATCAAAAAGATACCGTGCCCTTGCATGGTGCGTGGACAGCTTGCGGCACATGGTTTGTGATGGATGCGATCGAGACAATGGCGGCGGCGACGCCATGATGTCCGCGGTTCGCTTTCACACTTTCCTTTGTATAGTGGCGCTGGCGGCGATAGTCGCAGCCTGTTTTCTCGGCTCGACCCCTCTTGGCGTTGACCGTGTTGTCGCTGCGCTTCTTGGCGGGGGCGAGGCGGGGGACCGGTTGGTGATCTGGTCCATAAGATTGCCGCGCGCCCTTGCTGCATTCCTTGTTGGCGCGGCGTTAGGGGCGAGTGGCGCGGCGTTGCAAGGATTGCTGCGCAATCCTCTGGCCGATCCCGGCGTCCTTGGCGTTTCCGCGTCAGCCTCGCTCGCGGCGACGATCTCTCTTTATTACGGACTGGCGGCGATCAGCCCGTGGGTAGTCCCGATTGCAGCGATTGCCGGTGCGCTTGCGGCGACGGCGCTGATCGCGGTTGCAGCAATCCGTACACGGTCTGTCGTGACGTTGATACTTATCGGCGTCGGTTTGGCGAGCTTCGCCGGCGCGGCCATGAGCCTGATCCTCAATCTGGCGCCGAACCCATTCACTCTCGCTGACATGATAAACTGGATGCTTGGCTCCGTCGCCAATCGCAGCTTTGAAGACATTGCACTCTCGGCGCCTTTTCTCGCCGCCGGTTTTGCTATGCTGTTTTTTTCCCGACGCGGTTTGTCTGCGTTAACGCTTGGCGAGGAAGCCGCGGCGAGCATCGGTCTCGATCTACAGAAACAGCGCATCATTACGGTGCTCGGTGCGGGCATGGCCACAGGCGCGTCCGTCGCTATGGCCGGCGCCATCGGCTTTGTCGGTATTGTCGCGCCACATATTGTGCGCCCGTTTGTCGACCACGATCCGGCGCGAACGCTTTTCCCGTCAGCGATATTGGGCGGCGCCATGTTGGTTCTGGCCGATATCGGCGCCCGGCTGGCGCCGACGGCGTCGGAGTTAAAGCTTGGCGTCGTCGCGGCGATTATCGGCGCGCCAGCGTTTGTCTGGATTGCGATGCGAAGGCGCGCCGGGCATGACTGAACTGATTGTCAAAGACCTGACTGTCTCGGCCGCCGGCGCCGTGTTGGTGGACAATGTATCCTTCTGCCTGGCGCCCGGCGAATTCGCCGTCCTGCTTGGTCCGAACGGCGCAGGCAAGACCAGCCTGCTGCGCGCCGCTATCGGACTGGAAAAAACCGACGGCGGAAGCGTGACGCTTGGCGATAGGAATTTTTTCAAATCCTCGCCGATCGAACGTGCGCGCCAGCTCACCTACCTGCCGCAAGTGCGTTCGCTCGCATGGCCCTGTCTGGTGCGCGATGTGGTCGCCCTTGGCCGTTACGCTTACGGGGCGAGCCTTGGCCGTCTTGGTGAAGATGACGCCGCCGCCATCAAACACGCGATGGCCGCCTGTGATATCGCCGATCTCGCCGAGCGCCGAACCGACACGCTCTCCGGCGGAGAGTTGGTGCGCGTTCATTGCGCGCGCGCGCTTGCCGCGCAAACGCCATTCCTGGTGGCCGACGAACCTGTCGCCAGCCTTGATCCGCGCCACCAGTTTCGAATTCTGGATCTAATACAGTCCTATGTTCGTGGCGGCGGTGCTGCGCTGGTGGTGCTTCACGATATTGGGCTGGCGGCGCGATATGCCGATCGCATGATCTGGATGAAGGACGGTAAAATTATCGCCGATGGCGCTCCCGGCGATACCTTGACGCCCGAACGCATAAAGTTCGTATACGATGTGAATGCGCGGGTTGAGGGATCGTCCGTGACGCTGGAAGGGCCCGCCTAGAGCATCGCGCAAAAAGTGTGTAACGGTTTTTGCCTTTCGCGATGCGACCACTAAAGACTATAGCATAAGCAATGAATCTGATTTATTGCATTTTGCTATAAGCGGTTTGCGGCGCTAGCTGTCCACGAAGTCGGACGGCACATCAAAGTCGATCAAAATGCCCTCATCTTCGACAGGAACGCTGATGACGTTTTCTGCGCACTGGCGAATAAGACCGGCCGCGCCCTTGTCACCGGTAAGGGCGGCAAGCTGAGGAAAATAAGCACTTCCGAAAATGACCGGGTGTCCCCGCCTGTTGTTGTAAACGGGGGTAACTATGGCGTCGTCCGCCGCGCGCGTCGCCTCGACAATAACCGTTTCGACAGTCTCGCTCTTTACCGAGGGCATGTCCGCCAGGGCGATCATCACGCCGTCCGCATCGCCCGCCTGTGAGGCTGCAAGAGCGATGGAGGTTGCGATTCCTTTGCCAGCATTTTCGTTGACGAGCGTGCTGAAATTGAAATCCCGGCAAATGCGTTGAAGGTCTACGCTATCCTCAGGAATGATTGCTATACGCTTAGTAAATGGCGCGCTTTCAAATGTGTGAAGAGAATGTGCGATCAGGGGGCGCCCATTCCAGTTGGCGAGCAACTTGCTTGCCTCGCCAAACCGCCGTGAAGCGCCCGCCGCCAAAACCGCAAGAGCGATTTTCTTCATGATGACGCGCGACGCCGTTTGGTGATCTCTGCAAGGATGGAGACCGCAATCTCGTTCGGGTTCGTCGCGTAGATGTCGAGACCCACCGGGCCATGGATGTCGCTGACCGGGCGCTGTGTCGGCGCCATGCCCGCTAGCGCTTCAAGCCTTGATTTGTGGGTTTGGCGGCTACCCAAAGCGCCGATATAGGATGCGTTGGAATTCAACGCCGCATACAGAATATTCAATTCCCATTCATGTTCGTGAAAGAGCGTTATAACAGCCGTGTAAGGATCAATTGCGATGTTGGTAAAATCGGCTTCGCGATGAATGACGGCGCCGTCAATTTCCAATCCGGCGAGGTGTTGAAGCGCGGCTGCATCAGGGCTGAACGCATTGACTTGATAGCCGGCCTGACTGGCGATGGAGCATAGAGCAATGAGATTTGCGCCCTCGCCGAAAATATGAATCTGAAAATCGGGTTCGCAGGCTTTCTCGAATGAATTGGACGCTTCCAACGCCTCTGTTTCGACAATGCGCGAATTTAACGCCTCCGGGTCGATCTGTAGCAAGGCGGGTTTTCGATTCTCGTGAAGGCGGCATACGCTTCGCACGATAGCTTCGCTGTCGATCGCTTCGAAATAAAGGCCGATGCCCGAACCGCAGGGAAGGACCACATCGACATAGGGCGAGCCGGCGCCGTATCGCACCAGCCTGTTCTCACCTTTGCGTATGCAAGCCAATGCCTCGGCCGCAATCGCTTTTTCAGCGCACCCGCCGGTGATCATACCTACATGGTCGCCATTGTCGCTGACGCCTATCTGGCTGCCGACCGGGCGCGGTGATGCGCCCTCAACATTGACCAGCGTGACGATGGCGACACGACGCCCGTCGTCAATGAAACGCAAGAGAGGGGGAAAGACGTTCTCAATGAAATGCATGAGAGACTAAGGCAGGATTAGCCCCGCCAGAGCGGCGCTCATCAGGTTTGAAAGCGATCCAGCGAGAATGGCGTACACCCCATATTGCGCAATCTGGCTCATGCGTTCGGGAATTAGAGAGCCAAGCCCCCCAAGCAGGATGGCGATGGAGGAAAGGTTGGCGAAGCCGCAAAGGGCGAAAGTGATGATCGCGGCGGAGCGTGGGCTGAAATTCTCCGCGCCGTTGATAAAGCTGATATAGGCGACAAATTCGTTGAGAATGAGTTTCTCGCCGAACAAGGCGCCCGCGGCCTGTGCTTCCTCCCATGGGATGCTCAGAAGATACATGAGTGGCGAGAATAGCCAGCCAAGCACCAGTTGTAGAGATAGCTCAGGCATGCCGACCCAGCCGCCAATGCCGCCGAGCAATCCATTCGCAAGCGCGATTAGAGCGACAAACGCGAGCAGCATGGCGCCGATGGTAAGCGCAAGCTTCAATCCGTCCTGCGCGCCGGCGGCTGCGGCCATGAATATATTTGCGTGGGGGCTGCGTTCCTTCGTGATGTCCATGATGGTCAGCGGGGAATCGTCTTTCTCCGATCCATCGGGAACGATCAGCTTGGCCATCAGCAACCCGCCAGGGGCGGCCATAAAACTCGCCGCCAGCAAATATTCCAGATTGACGCCAAGCGTCGCATAAGCGGCAAGCACCGTGCCGGCGACGGAAGCGAGTCCCGACGTCATGATGGCGAAGAGTTGTGGATTGGTGATGCGGTTGAGATAAGGCTTGATTGCGAGCGGGGCTTCGGTCTGGCCGACAAAAATATTCGCTGCTGCATTCAGGGATTCGACCGGGCGCGTTCCGATGATGACATTCAAAAATCCGCCAACGCCGGCGACGATCGCCTGCATCACACGCATATGATAGAGAACCGACATCAGCGCCGAAAAGAAAATTATGATCGGCAAAACGTGAATGGCGAACACAGTGCCGTAATCGTCGCCCGCCAGTCCGCCAAAGATCATGCCGATCCCTTCCTTGGCGTAGCTCAAGATTATTGTGACGCCAGTGGAAAGGCCTTTAATGAAATCGACGCCGAACGGGGTGCGCAAAACCAGAAATGCAATTGCCGCCTGCAGGGCGAATGCGCTCAGAACGATGCGCAAATTTATTGCGAGCCGGTTCTTGGAAAAGACAATGGCGATAGCAAAAATGGCGATGATGCCGGCAACGCCGATCATGCGGCCCTGAAAGAAGCCGAGAACCGTCTCGATCATGCGGGATCCCTTGTGATTTGGCGCAGACTGATGCGGACCTTAGGAAAGCTGCGCCGGTCCGTCTACGGTTTATTGCCTGTCAATCCATGGTGAAAGCGTCGATCGCCGCCGACGTTCCATCGCCGCCAACCCGCGCCGCGCCGCCGATAACGTAGATTGCCTCGTCAAGTGTAACAGCCCCAAGACCATGGCGGGGGCGGACCATATCCGCGACAGCGCGCCAGCGGTCAGTTCGCGGATTGTACTCCCACGCGTTCGGATAAACACCGCCGCCATCGGCAAAATATTCCCCGCCAAAGGCGTAGATTTTTCCGTTGAGCGCTGCGGCGGCCAATCCGCCCTGGGCCTTTGGCATCGGGCGGACTTTATCCCATCGGTCAGAAAGCGGATCGTAGACTTCGACAGCGGCGCTGTTGCCGCCATTGACGGTTCGTCCGCCGATGACGAAGAGAACGCCGTTCAGGGCGACGCCCGCGCCTGAATTTCGCGGCGTCGGCAATGGCGCCAGATCCTGCCACCGATCCAGAGCCGGGTCGTACACCCAATGTTCGTCCGTATCGATATGATCTGACCATTCGAGGTTTTTACTGCCCGCCGGCGCTCGTCCGCCGGCGACATGAATAAAGCCGCCAAGAGAAACGCAATGGGCTTCCGCCTGCGGGTGCGGCAATGACCGCATTGGCGCCCATTGACCGTTGATGGAGCTTAAGCGCCAGTTGTCGGAACGCATACGCCAGCCGCCGCCAGCGTCGCGCGCAAAACCGCCGATCCCATACAAATACCCGTTATTATTGACCAGCATGAGATGATGGCGCGGCGCGGGAAGGGCGGCGCCGTATCCCCATTGATCGACGGCCGGATCGTACCAGACCGTCTCGTTGGTTACGTTGTGGGGAACGTCGGGCGCCAATCCGCCAGCATTGACAATAATGTTGAATGGCGTCGGTTTCAGCGACGGACCGGCCGAGCTTTCGCGCCAGTATGGCGCCGGATAAATTTCCTGTACGGGGAAGGGCATATCCGCGCGCGCCATCCATTTGCCTGAGGCCGACGGATCGCTATGGCCAAGTGCGCGCGACCCGATGAGCATCGCGCCCGCCGGCGCCGCCGCCACGAAACTTCGTCTGTTCAATTTAGTCATACGCCCGCCCCAATTAATACTTTACAAGATGCGCATCAAAGTTCGGCCCTGATCGCGGCGCAGGCGACCCGCTCACCGGCGCCGCCGATAGGTTGCGTCATGTGATCGTCTGCATTCTGATGAATGATAATCGAAAACCCGTCTTCGTCGATCAATGGCTGCGTTCCAAAAGTCAGCGCTGCTTCACTGAGCGTCAAAGCGACGGAGGCGTTAAATATTTCGGCGGTCGCACGACCGTCCGCACCCGCATATACATTGGGGAGGTCCGCTCGTTCCGGCCCGTTTGGATTGAGCAGGCCATGTTCCAGGTCGTCGGGATCGATATGCCCGCCAGACGCCTTGAAGCCTTCTGCAAAATCGGAGCAGTCGGCAATCTGGTGCAGATGAATGCCGTGCCAGCCCTGACTGAGCCCGCGTAAATCGATCCGCATGATAATGCCGCCGCCCGGCGAATCAGCGATGACCACATAGCCCGCAGGCTCATTTCGGCGACTTACGAAGCCTCCGGCCGCGTCGGCCCAGCCATCCGGCGCCAGCGGCTCGATGAGCGGCGAGGCGCCATTATTGTCGCCATCACCGGTCGGCGGGGTGGAATTTTCTCCACAGGCCGACAAGAAGAACGCGGAACCCATTGAGATAAAGCGTATTTTTTGCGAAGTGTTCACCCGACCCTCAAGAAAAACGGCTATCCTATCCTAACCGATTGGAAAGGCGGAATAAACACGAAGCTGACAATGGCTCGCCGCGCTTGGCTTCGGGGCGGACGAATGCTAAGCGGATCGCTTGATTTTCCAACCGATTCCAAAGGCTTCTCCTATTAATGGCGGACGATAACAATAATAACGATTCCGGCGGCGAATTGCCGGAAGACGGCGGCGCGCCGTCCGATTCAAGCGTTTCCTCGATTTCCATCGAAGACGAAATGCGCCGATCCTATCTCGATTACGCAATGAGCGTCATCGTCTCACGCGCGATCCCCGATGCGCGCGACGGATTAAAACCGGTGCATCGGCGCATCCTCTGGTCGATGCAGGAAAACGGAAATCACTGGAACAAACAATACCGTAAATCGGCGCGCGTCGTCGGTGATGTCATTGGTAAATACCACCCTCACGGCGACCAGTCCGTATACGATGCTTTGGTGCGTATGGCGCAGGATTTTTCCATGCGGTTACCATTGCTGGACGGGCAAGGGAATTTCGGCTCGATCGACGGAGATCCTCCGGCGGCTTATCGAT